>JBKJUI010000187.1:0-3024 GCA_046590775.1 Acidimicrobiales bacterium | reverse complement strand
GAGCTGGTCGACCTCGAGCCAGGCCAGGGCGTCGGCGGCCACCGCCAGGTCGATGGCGCCGCCGGCCCGCACCTCGGCGTAGTCGCGCACCCGGCGCAGCAGGCGGTTGGCGATGCGGGGGGTGCCGCGGCTGCGGCGGCCGATCTCGAAGGCGCCTCCGGCGTCGAGGGCCACGTCGAAGATGCCGGCCGCCCGGGTGACGATGACCTCGAGGTCCTCGACCGGGTAGTGGTCGAGGCGGGCGACCAGCCCGAACCGGTCGCGCAGCGGCCCGGTGATGAGCCCGGTGCGGGTGGTGGCGGCCACCAGCGTGAAGCGGGGCAGGTCGAGGCGGATCGACCGGGCCGACGGGCCCTTGCCGAGCACGATGTCGATGGCGTAGTCCTCCATCGCCGGGTAGAGGACCTCCTCGACGTCCCGGGCCAGGCGGTGGATCTCGTCGATGAAGAGCACGTCGCCATCGACCAGGTCGGTGAGGATGGCGGCCACGTCGCCGGCCCGGGTGAGGGCCGGCCCCGAGGTGATGCGCAGGGTGGAGCCCATCTCGGCGGCGATGATCCCCGACAGGGTGGTCTTGCCCAGGCCGGGAGGGCCGGCGAACAGCACGTGGTCGGCGGCCTGGCCCCGGCGACGGGCCGCCTCGAGCAGCACGCCGAGGTGCTCTTTCAAGATGGCCTGGCCCACGAAGTCGGCCAGGCGGCGTGGGCGGAGGCTGGTCTCCTCGTGCACCTCGACGGGATCGGCGAGCGGGTCGACCGGCCGGCGCGCCTCCCCGGCGTCTCCCGCTCTGCCGGGCCGCTCGGGCCCCGGATCTCCCGCCAAGACCTCGGAGCGGGCCATCAGCGGGCCACGGCCAGGGTGCGGAGGGCCCGGCGGAGCAGGGCGTCGACCTCACCGGTCTCGGGCAGCGACCGCAGCGCCTCGCGCACCTCGTCCGGGCCGTAGCCCAGGCCGGCCAGGGCGGCCCGCACCTCGGCGTGGGCGCTGGCGGGCTCGGCGGGGCCGTCGACCAGGCGCAGGGCCGGACCGTCGCTGCCGCCGTCGACGTCGAGCCGCCCCTTCAGCTCGAGGAGCAGCTTGGCGCCGGTCTTCTTGCCGATCCCCGGCACCAGGCACAGGGCGTCGACGTCGTCGGTGCGGGCGATCCGGCGGAGGGCGGCCGGGGCGTGGGTGGCCAGGATGGCGAGCGCCACCGCCGGTCCGATGCCGGGGGCACCGAGCAGGGCCTCGAACACCTGTCGCTCGTCGCGGCTCGAGAAGCCGTAGAGGGTGATGGCGTCCTCGCGGACGTGGGTGTGGACGTGCAAGAAGGCCGGACCCCCGAGCTCGCCCAGCCCCCCGAACGTGCCGGCGGCCACGACCACGCGGTAGCCGACGCCGCCCACCTCGATCGTGACCTCGGCCCCCGGGCCCGTGCGGGCCGGCTGGCGGTCGAGGAGCGTGCCCCGCAGCGACCCGATCACCGGCGCGCCGCCTGTCCCGCTCCGAGGGGACGCTCGGTGGCCAGCGCCGGCAGGCGGGCCAGGGCGAGGTGGGTGAGGGCCAGCGCCAGGGCGTCGGCGGCATCGGCCGGACGGGGGGCCTGGGCCAGCCCCAGCAACGTGGCCACCATCCGCTGCACCTGCTTCTTGTCGGCGCCGCCGTGGCCGGCCACGGCCAGCTTCACCTCGTTCGGGCTGTAGGTGGCCACCACGCAGCCGGCGGCGTGGGCCAGCGCCAGCGCCAGGCCGCTGGCCTGCCCGGTGGCCATGGCCGTGCGGGCGTTGGCGCTGAACAGCACCCGCTCGACCACCACCACGTCGGGCGTGAGGTCGGCCAGCAGGGCGGCGAGATCGGCCTGCAGGGTGGCCAGACGGGCCGGCAGCGGGTCCGAGGGCGGCGTGCCCAGCACCCCCGCCGCCACTGCGGTGGCGGGGCCGCCGGGAGGCCGGTGCACGCACCCGTACCCGCACCGCGTGACGCCGGGATCGATGCCGAGCACGAACATGCGTTCGCCGAGGATAGCGGTCACAGCCGCCCCGTCGGTGGACCGACGACCGGGCCTTCAGATCGCACCGGGAAGAGGGTCAGGTCGCTCGTCGCCGGGTCGCGCCCCAGACCGCGACGCCGGCCACCGCCACCAGCGGGGGGACGGCCCCCAAGACGTAGAGGGCCCGGGGGCTGCCGTCGAGCGCCAGGACCGCAGCCGCCAGGCCGTTGCCCGCTCCGACGCCGAGGAAGACCGACGTGGTGGCGAGGGCGAACCCTTCGGTGGCGCGGGCGGGGTGCATGCGGGCCTGGAGGTGGCTCGAGGCCGACGCGTTGGCCGTGGCGAACGGGAGACCGGCCAGGACGAGCAGGCCGACCAGCACAGGGATGGACGGGGCCAGGGCCAGCGGCACGAGGAGGAGGCCCAGGACGACGACGAGCACGAGGCCCCGGCGCCCCGGATCGGCGCGGTGGGCCAGCCGGGTGGCGAAGGTGAGCCCCCCGGCGGCGCTCCCGAGGGCGTAGGCCGCCGCCAGGAGCCCGGCGACGCCGTCCTCGGCCCCCAGCGAGGCGGCGAGCGGGGCGAAGCCGGCCTCGACCAGCCCGAGCATGGTGCCGACGCCGAAGGTGACCAGGTAGTTGGCCACGGCCAGCCGATCGGCCCACGGCGGTGGCGCATCGGCTGCCGCTCTTGGCATCGGGTGGCGCTCCGGCAGTCGCGCCCCGCTGACGCACGCAGCCAGGAGGCCGAACCCGGCGATGGTGGCCAGGACCCCGACGGGACCGATGAGCAGGGAGAGTCCCCCGGCCAGGGCGGGGCCGGAGACGAAGGCCACCTCGACCAGGACGGCGTCGAAGGCGTACGCCGGCGCGAGCAGGTTGGGCGCCAACCCGTTCTGCACCGCCGGGGACGCCGGTCCCACGACGTCGACGAGGAACGAGCGGTAGCCGGCCATGACCGCCGACGACGTCACGCCGGCGACCAGCACCGCCACGGCCAGAAGGGCCAGGACCGCAGCCGCCAGGCCGTTGCCCGCTCCGACGCCGAGGAAGACC
>JBKJUI010000043.1:0-3277 GCA_046590775.1 Acidimicrobiales bacterium | reverse complement strand
CAACTTCGGCAACGTGCCCCTCGGTGGTGGCAAGTATGAGGACCCCAACGACTGGCGCCATGCCGCAACCGGCACCGCCAAGACCGGCGACGCCGGGAGCCGCTACGCCTGCGGGATCGTGGAGCCCTAGCCATCTCCGCCACGCTCATCCTGCCCGTCGCGCCGGCCGGCCCGCCCTCGCCACCGGAGGGTTGGCCGGCCACCGGCCCGCCGGCGCGTGGCACACTGCGACGAGTGGCCGCAGCGCTCGCGGTGCGAATCGGTGAAGCCCTGCGGGCCGCGTGTGGGCCGTACGGACGGCGGCGGACACCGGCAGGGCTGACGACCGCAGGCGGCCTCGTGATGAGCGGGTCGTCGCCCCTTCTGGGCGCGCTTGGCCGGGCTCAGCCCGTGGCCGTGGCGGCGACTCTCGACGCGGACGGGCTGGTCGGACGCCTCTTCGCGCAGGAGGGTCAGTCGCTGGTGCGGCTGGTGCGACTCTTCGTCGACGACCGCAACGCCGCCGAGGATCTCGTCCAGGAGGGGTTCATCCGCTTGGCCCGCAGCGCCCACCGCATCCATGACGAGGCCAAGGCCGTCTCCTACCTCCGCTCGATTGTGCTGAACCTGGCCCGGGACCACAACCGTCGCGGCCTGGTGTCTCTGCGTCACCACCTGCCGATGGATCCTCAGCGGGCGTCGATGGAGGACGAGATCGTCCTGCGGGACGACCAGCAGAAGGTCATCGACGTGCTGCGTGACCTCCCCCACCGCCAGCGAAGCTGCATCGTGCTGCGGTACTACGAAGATCTGGGGATCGAGGAGATCGCCGCTACGCTCGAGATCTCACCCAACTCAGTGAAGACCCACCTCAAACGAGGCCTGGCGACGATGGCGAATCGCCTCGGCGTGCAGCTCGATGAGCCGGACCAGTGAGCAGCCTGGATGTCCTCGTGCGCGACGCGCTGTCCCGGGGGGCGGCCGAACTCGACGAGAGCGAGGACCTCTTCGCCCGCGTCCAGCTGAGCATCGAAGAGGACCGGGGGCGCCGACGCCTCCGGCGCCGGCGGGTCGGCATCGTGGCCTGCATCACTGCCGCGGTGGCGGCCATCGCCGCAGCGACCGTTGAACGACGACAAGGAGAGCTGATCATGGACTGGTGGATCTTGGAGCTGCTGTGGTTCGCCTTCATGGTGGGCCTGGCCACCTGGCTGGGGCCGTTCATCAAGCGATTCGGCAAGAGCTATGCAGCCGACGTCTTCCGGTCCAACCCCCGCACCGGCAAGAGCTTCATCGTGCTGATGGACGTCGCCTACTACCTGATCTTCTTCGCCTTCATCCTCTTCACGGTGCAGTTCGAGCCCAGCGGGGGGTGGGAGCAGACGGTCAACGCCGACCAGCTGCGAGCAACAGCCGTCCGCGTCGGCGGCATCCTGCTGATCGTCGGGATCCTGCACGGGCTCAACGTCTTGAGCCTGCCGATCATCGGTCGACTGCTCACCCTCAACCGCCACCTGGACGAGACCATCCCGCCACCCCGGGCTGGTCCGCCCCCGGCCTCGGTGAGCTGAGGCGGCGCCGTTGCTTCTGCTGATCCCCCTCCTGATCGGCGTGGCCGTTGTCTTCCTCGGGGTCAACGGCATCGCGGGCACGCTCAGCCTCCGGGGAGCCTGCAGGCGCGTGGCCGTCCTCGCGACGGCCGCCACCACGGTCGTGCTCCTCCTCCTGCTCCTGGTCGCCAGCCTCGGCCTGGCGCGCGGCGCCTCGGGCCCCGGCCGCCGCGACCCCGCCACCGATGAGGCGATCACCTCCCCATCTCGCCCGGCAATGAGCGCGCCGACGTCACCATCGGTCGAGCGCCGGCCGGGACGTGCCGTCCTGGGCCCGGTCGTGCGGGTCCACGCTGGCCACGTCGGAGGGCTCGCCGCCGGGGATGCCGTCGGTGGGCTCCAGCCGGAGACCGTCGTGCAGGTCGAAGCCCATGGCTTCCCGCCATTCTCGACCGCTCGCGCCCAGCAGTGCGCCGGCCTCTCCTGTGGCAACGACGTGACCGTGCAGCTGAGCGAGGCGGGCACGGCATCGTTCCTCTTCCTCGTCACCGAAGAGCTCGCCCCTTGGTCCCAGGCCTCCGTCTGCCGCATCACCACCGCGCCCTGCGCACTCGTCATAGAGGTGGCCGACGGCAGGGTGCGCGGTGAGCTGCCCTTGCTGTTCCACGACGCGGTGCCCCCGGCGGGGCGGCTCCGCGTCACCCCGGCCCGGCAACTCGAGGACGGCACCCGGGTCGAGGTCCAACTCGACGGGTTCACCCCGGGGACCGGGGCCCGCCTGGTGCTCTGCGGTGGGCGTGACCAGGGGTCGCCTCAGGTGTGCGGACGTCCCGGCTTCGACATGCCCGTCTCGATCGATCAGCACGGCTCGGCGAGCCTGACGGCAATGATCCATGCCGGCGACGTCGGGACCAGCGGAGTTCCGTGCGGCCGCGGCGACGGCTGCTCACTGACCGTGATCTCCGACGAGGCCTTCGTCCGCGCCGAGCCGGTCACCCTCTCCTTCCGCGCACCACCAGGGGCCTCCTACGACGATCGACGCCTGGCCGCCGGGCTCGCACTGGCCGTGGCGCTGCTGCTCGCCGGCCTCTTCCTCCTGCGCGGCACCGACTGGTCACCACTGGGCGAGGAGGCGGCGCCCGAGATCGACGAAGCCGAGTACGCCGACCTTGACGCCATCGTCGCCGCCCTCCCCCCCGAGCCCGACCTCGACGAGCTGATCGCTGCCCTGGGCTGACCGATCGGGATCTCGACGAGTTGTTGGCACCGACAAGGAATTGAGGAGCACGACCCCATCTCATCGTGAAGACCAGATCACCTGTCACCCGGCAGAGCGAGTTGCTCGTCTGTACGCGCATGACACCTCACGGTTCTCCCCAGCTGCGGCGGCCGCCATCGCCGGCCACTGATCACCCCCGGGGTGACGGCGACAGGAGGATCGCAAGGGATCGCCCGCGAGACGTTGCCGGAGTCGGTCTCGCCACGTGGGCCGCCGTCGGCTGGGCTGTCGCTGTAGCGGGCTTCGTTGCGGCCGACGTCGCCGAAGCGGCGTGGGGATGGGAGGGAGTCGCGAGCCTGGTCTACGGCGTGGCCTCGATCGTCCTCGTGACCTCCGGCGCCTTGCTGGTCGGCACGCAGGTTCGCATCGGCAGACTGGACGGCGGACTGAGCGCCATCTCCATCGTCGGGATAGGCATCAGCACCCTCGGTGCCCTCCTGAGCTTCGTCGCCTGGGCCACCGTGGTGTG
>JBKJUI010000489.1:0-8889 GCA_046590775.1 Acidimicrobiales bacterium | reverse complement strand
GCCGGGGCCGGGGCCGGGGCCGGGGCACGAGCCGGACGTGGCGGTGCGCTTCCGTCGGAAGCGCTCCTCGCTGTCTCAGCCGTCGTCGCCGCCAGGGCTGGCGGGCGGATCGGGGCGCAGCAGGAGGATGCCAGCCGTGGTGAGTGCGGTGATGAGGTGCTCGGGGCGAGTGGTGAGGTCCACGGTGACCATGCTCCCGCCGGCCGGCTGAGGGGTGATGGTGATCAGCTCGGGCGAGGAGGTGACCCACACCTGCCCCTCGTGCTCGAACCGGCAACCCAGCGTTGCCGCCACCCGGGCTGCGGTCCGTTCGGCTGAAAAGGCCGAGCCCAACCGCAGCGAGGTGGGCGGCGTGCGCTCCTTCAGCGGCGGGGTGAGCTCGCTGGCCCGCAGAGGGCTGCCGTCCCATCTTGAGGGCACGGTGCCTGGCTGGACCGGGAACGCCGCCTGCACGTCGGCCGCCGTGCCCGTGGTGACGGCCCGGCCGAGGATGGTGCCGCCTCCGGGTCGGGTGAAGCGGACGAGGCCGTCGATCGGGTTGTTGTCGATGTCGAACTGGCCCCGGTGGTGGGCCCGGTGGTGGTAGCCGCACAGGCTGGTGAGGATCTCGACTGCGGTGCACCGACCAACGACCCAGTGGACGATGTGATGGGTCTCCTCCGCGAGGCGGCCGCAGCCGGGATAGGTGCACAGCCGGCCGTCGCGCACATCGACCGCCCGCTGCATCTTCGGCGAGGGGACCCTGGTCTTGGTCCCGACCGAGACGGGCTTGCCGTGCTCGTCGAGGACGACCCCGACGACCGAACCGTCGCAGAGCATGCGCCGAACCGTGGCCTCGGCGATGGGCCGCCCGTCGATCGTCCCGCCCTTGGCCGACTCCAGGTCAGCGAGCGGGACGGTGATGTGGACCAGGGGACGCTCCCTGGCCGGCGAGCCCGCTGCCGCACCGTCGGCCACCAGCTCAGCGAGGGCCAGGGCCCGCCGTTCCTCCCAGGGCACGTCGGCCGGCAGCCCCATCCTCTTCACGCGCTCGTCCACCGCCGCGGTGAGGACGGCGGCGTCCTCGGTGGGGACACGGATCCGGATGGTGGCGGTCCCGTCGTCACCCCAGCGCGTGACCAGCGACGTGCGCTCCCGCGCTGCGGCCTCGGTCTCATCATCGATGCCCCGCAGGAGGCGGCACATCCGCTCGAGCTGCTCGGCGTTCATCACCTGGGCGAGCTCGACCAGCTCGGCCTCGTTGGTGGCGTCGGCCACCCGGCACAGCGCCCGCACCTGCGAGTACGAGAGCCGACCGTGGGCGAACTCCTCGGTGACCACCGGCAGCCCGGACAGCGCATGGGCCACCCGAAGCTGAGCCCGAGCGGTGGAAGGCGAGATGGCCAGCCGGATCGAGAGCCAGTGCACGCACGACCGGATCCCGAAGCCGCCCCACCCCTCGCGCCGGTCGAAGTCGGCCAGGAGCAGCAGCCACCGGCAGGTACCGGCCGACAGCTGCCCAGCCAGCACCACCAGCTCATCCTCCACCCGCCCGATCGGCACCTCGGTCAACACGGTCGTCATCCGCTCAGGATACGGATCACCGTGACGCTGACAGAAACGTTCCAGTCCGCAGCGAGGCTGGTGGCCCACTCGTGCCCCGGTCGAGGCTGACCGTGCGGAGTGCACCGGCGATGTAGGCCAGCTTCTCCGGGCCCGCCGGCTTCGCCAAGCCTCCCGGGGCTGGCCGGTGCCCGGCGGGGCGGACGTTCCGGGGCATGGTGCCGCCTCGTGGCCGGTGGGTGGGTGCGTCAGCGGGCGGTCTCGACCGGGATGGTGCTGGTGCCAGCGGCCCCGGTTCCCTCGGTGGTCGCGGGTACGTCATCACCAGGTGTGCGGCCGTGGTCGCCGCGAGGATGGCGCCGCCGGCCCACGGCCGCCGCCGCCAGCACCGAGACCACGAGGACGAGGGCGGCGGCGACCCCGATCTTCACGGCGCCAGCCTCGCCCACCAGTTGGCTGATCCGGCCGGACGCGTCGGTGACCGTGGTGACCGGGCCGCCCGAGATGTCACGGCCGGAGTTGAGGATCAGCTCGTAGGTGCCGTACCAGGCCACGTAGGCGCCGGCCACCACGAGGAGGCCGCCCGACGCCCGGTGCACATAGGGCAGCACCCGCTTCATGCCCGTGACCACCCGGCGCTGGGCGACCGCGACGGCCACGCTCAGGACAGCGAGCACACTGCCCATCCCGGCGGCGTAGAGCAGGAAGGTGGTGATGCCGTCGATGAGGCTGGCGTCCTGGAACGTGGTGGCCACCGCGGCCAGGAAGGGCGGCAGCGTGCAGGACAGCGAGACGGTGGCGTAGGACACACCGAACAGGAAGATGCCGGCCAGCCCCGCCTCACGGTCAGCACTCCTCGACAGCTGAGGGAGGGACAGCCTCGGTTCGAACCCGCGCAGCATGGCGATGCCGAGCGGGATGAGCGCCAGGCCGATGACCACCGTGAGCCAGGGTGCAAACCGTGACACCTGGACCGAGGCCAGCGTGACGACGGCGCCGACCGCGCCGAAGACGGCGGCGAAGCCGAGCGTGAGCGTGCCGGAAACGGCCAACGCCCGCACCGTGGCCCGCAGCGGCGACAGGCGCTTCTCCCCGGCCACTCCCACGAAGTAGGCCAGGTAGGCGGGCAGGAGGGCGAAGCCGCAGGGATTGAAGGCCGCGAGCAGCCCGGCGGCGAAGGCGAGCGCGAGGGGGGCACCCATCCGCGTCGATCAGGGCCTACGGGCGAGGCGGAGCACCTCGTCCTCGGGGAACGCACCCTGCCAGCGCTTCAGCTCCTTACCCGAACTGGAAAAGAGGATGGCCGCGGGTTGGCCGGGGATGCCGAGGGCCCGCCAGGACGAAAAGCCCTCGTCCCACAGGAGCTGGAACGAGATCTTGTAGCGGACGAGGAAGTCCTTGGCTTCGGAGAGCGAATCCTGGGTCCCCAGCCCGACGACGGTGAGCTCGGTGTTGTTCTGGCGAGCGAACTGCTCGACCCCGGGCGCTTCGGCCCGGCAGCTGGGTCAGTGGGGCGCCCAGAACCACACCAGCAGTGGCCTGTCGGGCGGTGGCACCCTGGCCAGGTCGACCTTGGCCCCGGTGGCCACGTCGTACACGGGCAGCGAGGGAAGGGCGCCGTTCGGCCCGCTCGGGGGTGGGGGAGTGTTCGTCCCGGGCGGGGTGGGGGCAGCCGCTGGTGGATCAGCCGGGGCGGCCGGTCCCGGCGAAGGGGTCGGGGTGGCGCCGGCCGGGGTGGTGCCATCGGGTGACGGTGCTTCAGGTGGGGCGCCGGGTTGGCCCGTCGCCGGGAGGGAGCCGGCCGGGGCAGCGCCGGACGCGGCGGCCGGGTCGGGGGACGGGCCGGCTACCCCGGTGTCGGGCGACGGGTCCGCCACCCCGGCTTCGGGCGTCGCGCCTCCGGGGCTGGTGCCTGCCGGCGCCACCGTCGTGCCGCCGGCGACGAGGGAGGACCCTCCCCCGCAACCGGCCAGGACCATGACGGCGAGAGCCAGGCCGGCGACGGCACTGCGCCCGGGAGCGGCCCGAGGGCTGGCCGCCGGCCCGGAGGTTTCGGGGCGGGAAATCATGGTCTCGTCCTCCTCAGGATCCTCGAGTGAGGCTAAAGGGGGCGCTGCCCCCCCGGCCTTCCGGGGAGGTGAACAATCGCTTACGGATCGGGCCGCCCGCCGGACCGGTCCGTGGAAACCGTCAACCCGTCAACCCGTCAACCCGTCAACCCGTCGACCCGTGGAAGGCCAGTACCGAACTCATCGTGTTGCTCCTGGCCGCGGCCATCAGGTTCCTCGAGCAGCACGCGGTCTTGGCGTTGGCGTAGTAGGCGGGGTACTCGTCCAGGCGCGCGGCCAGGCCGTCGACGGGGCGGATGATGCCGGGGCGCTGCCCAGGACTACTGCGTGATGGCCTTGATCTCGTCGGCGATCTTGCCGGCGAGGAGGACGGCGTCGGGGGTGCCCGAGGCGGACTGGCCGGCGGCGGCCAGGGCCATCAGCTTGGCGCCGTCGCCCTGGATCTTGACCCGGCCACCCATGAACGCCTGCATCAGCGCGCCCTGGTCCTGGTAGACGACGAGGTTCTTGGCGGTGTCGTAGTCGGTCGTGACCGTGGCGTCGGCCTCGTCGAGGTGGCCGAGCTCCATCTCGAGCCGGCCGGAGCTGGTGTCGAGGTGGGCGGGGAGGTCGCCTTCGCCGAAGGGCACGCCGCTGATGTTGAGGTTGACCCGAACCGTTGCGCTGGTGGTGGGCGCCTGGTCGGCGTAGCGGGTCCGGATCTCGCGAGCTGCGGAGATCCACTCCTCGCTCAGGAAGGGGTGTTGCATGGCGCCGAACCGTAGCCCGCTCGGGCGGCTTCCCAGGAGGCCTACGCCGCCGCAGGCCGTAGATTGACAGGGTGGACGCACCGAGCCCTACCAACAACGTCAAGCCGGCCTCCTTCCCGAACGGCCCGACCGGCGTGCTCGTGCTGCACGGCTTCACCGGCTCCCCCCAGAGCCTGCGGGCGCTGGCCGTGCGCTTCGCCGAGGACGGCCACAGCGTGGAGCTGCCGGTCCTCCCCGGGCACGGCACCACGATCGAGGACATGGTGCCCACCCGCTTCGACGACTGGTACCGGGCGGCGGAGGCGGCCTACGTCGAGCTGGTCTCCCGGTGCGAGCGCGTGGTGGTCGTCGGGCTGTCCATGGGTGGCACCCTGGCCACCCTCCTGGCCATCGAGCACGAGCCCGCCGCCCTGATCGCCATCAACCCCCAGATCAACCCTCCGGCCGATGCCGTCATCGACGTGGTGCGGGGCCTGGTCGAGGAGGGCGTGGCCACCATCCCGGGGATCGGGGGCGACATCGCCAAGGAGAACACCGAGGAGCTGGCCTATGCCGCCACGCCGGTCGCCGCCCTGATGTCGTTCATCGAGCGGTGCCAGACCCTGGGTGACGAGCTGGGCCGCATCACGTGCCCGGTCTTGCTCTTCACCAGCCCCCAGGACCACGTGGTCGACCCCGTCTCGTCCGACTCGCTGGCCGCCGGCGCCAGCGGGCCGGTGGAGCGGGTGACGCTCGAGCGCAGCTTCCACGTGGCCACCCTCGACCACGACGCCAAGCTGATCGAGGACCGGGCCTGCGCCTTTGTGAACGAGGTGGCGAAGGCGGGCTGAGCTCTCGCGGAGGCCCCTCGCCGGCCGACCGCTAGCCTCGGTCCACCGTGGCCGGCCTCGTGGAGTTGGCGACCCCCTCGATCGACGCTCACCCTGGCGAGGAGTCCGAGGTCGGCGTGCTGGTGTACAACACCGGCGTCGACGACGAGGCCTACGACCTCGAGGTGGTCGGATCGGTGTCGCCCTGGGCGTTCCTCGACCCGGCCATGGTCCGCCTGCCGGCGGGAGACTCGCGAACGGTTCGGCTCGTGCTGCGCCCGCCTCGCACCGGCGAGGTCCCGGCCGGGCCGATGCCCTTCGCCGTGCGGCTGCACGCCCGGGCCGACCCGGCGGCCGAGGAGGTGGCCGAAGGGACCGTCGACCTCGTGGCCTTCGAGGCCTTCACGGCCCGCCTGGTGCCCGAGGCCCTCGAGGTGGCGACCAGGGGCAAGGCCAAGGTGGAGATCACCAACGACGGGAACATCCCGATCGTCGTCCACCTGACGGCGGCGAGCCCCGACGGCATCCTCGGCCTGAAGCTGGACGACGAGACCGTCCTGGTGCCAGCGGGGACGGCAGCATCGGTCTCGGTGTTCATCAAGCCCAGGCAGCGTCGCCTGCTGGGGAAGAGCCAGCCCGCGCTCTACACGGTGCGGCTCGAGTCGCTCTCCCGGGTGGCCACGCTGGCGGGGCGGGCCCAGCCGAAGGGTTCGCTGCCGATGCTCGTGCTGCGGGGCCTGCTCGCCGGGGTCCTGCTCGCCGGCCTCGTCCTCGGCGGCAAGGCGCTCTTCACCTCGGGAGACGGCGGCGCCGCCACCACGAAGAAGGGCCTTCCGCGGGTCATCCGGGCCAGCACCATCCCGCTGAACCCGGCGGCCGGCCTCACCGGGGTGCCCGAGCCGACGCCGGCCACGGGCGCTCCCGCCCCGGCGGGCGCCGTCCCTGCCCCGGGTGCGGTGGGCGGCACCATCGCCCCCCGGCCACCCGATCAGCCCGGCCCGGCCACCGCGGCGCCGCTGCGCCGCTTCTTCGACCCGGCCCTGTCCGACTACGTGTACACGACCGACGGCAACGAGGCCGGGAGCCTGGTGGCGACCGGCCTGGTCGACCAGGGCGTGGCCGGGAAGGTCCTCACGGCCAAGGCCACGGGGACGGTCGCCCTCTACCGCCTGAAGAAGTCCGACGGCCGCCACGTCTTCACCTTCGACGAGGGCGAGCGCCGGGCGCTGGTGGTGAAGGGAGCGGTCACCGAGCGCACGGCGGGCTACCTCTACCCGGCGCCGGCGGCGGGCACGACGCCGCTGTACCGGATGAGCAAGGACGGCGTCCTCTACCTCACGGCCGACAACGGCGACGTCCAGTCGCGCCTCGCAAACGGCTGGGTGAACGAAGGGGTCCGCGGCTACGTCCTGGTGTGATGGGCTCGCGCGATTCCGCAGAGGCCCCGGGTACGCTCCCGGAGATGGGGGCAGACGTGGAGGTCCCGTGGGACACGTGCGCGGAACCGGAGTGCAACGGTGCCCGTGCGGGCGGGGGGCCGAGCTGCCTCGTCCACCAGCCGCCTGAGGATCTTGCCCGCACCCTGGCCTCCGCCGGTGCCGGGGCCGGGGTCGACCTCGATGGTCGTGGCGTGCGCTTCGACCGCGAGTCGCTGAAGCGCGTCCTCGACGCGGTGCCCGTGGACGAGTCGGAGCGGCAGCTGCTCGGGACGGTGCGGTTTGATCGGGCCACCTTCGAGCACGGCCTAGCGCTCGACAGCGTCGCCTGCAGCGGCCCGGTCTCGGCGGTCGGGGCCCTGGTCAAGGGCGACGCCCGCTTCGGAGGCGCAGCCTTCGCCGGACCCGTCGACTTCAGCGAGGCCACGTTCGAAGGTCAGGCCTGGTTCGTCGGGGCCACCTTCGGCGGGCCTGCCTCGTTCCGGGCCGTGAAGTTCCAGGGGCCGGGTTGGTTCCAGCAGACGACCTTCGCCGGTGACGCCTGCTTCGACGGCGCCACCTTCTCGGCCAACGCCACCATCTCCTCGGCGAGGTTCGACGGCGTGGCCTCGTTCTGCGAGACCGGGTTCGACCGCCGGGCCCGGTTCGAGAAGTCGACGTCGGCGGGAGGCTGGCGCTTCGACGGGGCGCGGTTCCGGGAGGAGCCGGAGGGCCTTCCCGCCGGCGCGTACATGCCGCTCACCCCGGTCGTCGCCCCGCCCGACAGCGCCCCGATCGAGGGACGGAGCCCCGCGGCCAGGAACCGCTCTCCGGTGAAGCGGCGCCGCTTCACCCTGCCCCTCCAGCTGCTGACCGCGGCGGTCGCCGTCGGCCTCATCGCCTTCATCCTGCTCCGTGCTGACGAGAAGCCGAAGGGCTTCAAGGACTACGCCTTTCTTCTCGAGAACCCGAAGACGGGTGAGCCCGCCCGGTGGGATCCCTGCCAGCCGATCCGCTACGTGGTGAACCCCGAGTCGGCGCCGCGGGGGGCGGTGGAGGAGCTCGACCTGGCGATCGCCGCCCTGAGCGCCGCCACCGGGATCCGGTTTCAGAGCGAGGGCGGAACCACGGAGAAGGTCGCCCTGTTCGGGGGGGTGGTCAGACCCCCCAGGCCGCCGAACGACCCCATGAGCGGGTCCACCAGCACCAGCACGACCCTCCTCGGCGCCCCAGAGGACCCGAGGGTCTACGCAGAGCAGATCCAAAAGATCTTCGGACGGGCGGCCTATCAACCCGACCGCTACGGGAAGGATCTCTGGGCGCCGCTGTACATCGGCTGGTCTCCCTTCCTCGAGCTCCCGGAGGAGGATCGGGAGAACGCACTCGGCATCGGGGGCGGCGAACCACGCGACGTCGGAGGCGGGAAGACCGTCTTCGTCACCGGCGTCGCCTTGTTCGGTTCCACAGCGCCGCAGAAGTTCGCCAGGGCCACGATGATGCACGAGCTCGGCCACGTGCTGGGGCTGGCGCACGTCGCCAGCGGCGATGAGCTCATGCTGGGGTTCGATCGAAGGCAGGTCGACTTCGGCAACGGCGACCGCGAGGGGCTTCGTCGGCTGGGCGCCGAGGGCGGTTGCCTGCCGGCCCCTCCGGCCAAGGCCTGAGGCGAGACATCGGTCAGCTGAACCGCTCGTCGACCACGTCCACCAGGCGGCGGCCGGCCTCCACCGGGGTGGTGGCCGAGCGCTCGAGGGCCACACCGGCGGACAGCAGGAGGGCGCCACCGGCCGCCAGCCACGCCCACGTCGGGACGCCGGCGAGCGTGGTGAGGGACTCGAGGACGGTGACGGTGACGACGAGGCCGGTCCCGAGGAAGAGCGGGCCGGCCAGCCGCCGCCAGCCGCCCAGGCCGACGGCCAGCACCCCCACGGCCCCGGCCACCAGGCCGTGCCAGGCCGGGCCGCCGGACAGGCGCTCGACCAGCGCCGCCCCTCCCAGCAGGCCGATCGCCGGCCCGTAGGCCACCCAGCTCGAGGCCGTGTCGACCGACGAGGCCCGCTCCGACGATCCGGCCGTCTGGCCCCTCAGCTGCCAGCCGGCCACGAGCAGCTGCACCGCCACGGGAGCGGCGAAGGCCTCGAGCGCAGTCACGCCGTCGACCGTCAGGTGCAGGGCGATGCCGGCCAGGGTGACGGCACCGCCGGCGTGGCCGACGATCCCGTTGCGCAGGATCAGGCCGGCGCCGACGGCGAGGCCGCCGGCCAGGACCAGCCCCTCGGCGGCCCGGGCGCCGTCGCCGGCGGCC
>JBKJUI010000411.1:0-3144 GCA_046590775.1 Acidimicrobiales bacterium | reverse complement strand
GTCGAGCGTGAGCGCATCCCGCCGGGCGAGGACCCCGCCTTCCACCTCAAGCTCGGAAGGGGCTCGCTGTCCGACGTGGAGTGGACCGTGCAGCTCCAGCAGCTCCAGCACAGCGTGCCCGGAACCTCGACGCTGCCTGCACTGGCGTCCCTCCAGGCCTCCGGGACCATCGGCGCCGACGACGCCGCCGTCCTGAGCGCGGCCTGGCGGTTCTGCGAGGCCACCAGGAACCGCTGGTACCTGGTGAAGGGCTCGCCGGGCGACAGCCTGCCGAGCCAGCCCGACCAGCTCGGCCGGCTGGCCCGCAGCCTCGAAACGACCGCGGTCGGCCTGCGCAACGACTACCGGCGCGTGACGCGCCGAGCCCGAAACGTGGTCGAGTCCCTCTTCTACGAGAGGCCTGCGCCCGCTGCAGGTCGGGGATGATCACGTCATGAAGGCCTCGACCAAGCTTCTCGTGACCGGCGCGGCGGGGGCGCTCGGCACCGCCAACGCGCTGCGGCCGCTGGCCGACGAGGGCGTCACCTCCTTCGGGTCGTTCGTCGCCGGCGCCGTCACCTCTGAGATCCCCCTCCTCCACGCCGCCTCCCACGCGTCGGTCGCCGGCGGGCTGGCGGCCTGCGGCGGCCTGTCCTCGTGGCGGGGCCGGGTCGGGCTCGGGCTCACCGCCGCCGCCTGTGCCGGCGCCCTGGTCGTCCACCGTGAGGCCAGGAACGCCGGCACCGAGCTCGAGCGCGCCCTGGTCGAGGCGCTCGGACCCGGCTACCGGGACGGGATCGTGCTGCCGCCCCGTCCGGACGAAGGCCAGGCGAAGGTGAGCCGGGTCCCGGTGCTGCTGGCCACCTTCACCTCGCGGCGCCGGTTCCTGCGGGACGACGACGTCAGCTACGGGCCCTTCGGCCGGCGGAACCAGCTCGACGTGTGGGCTCGACCCGACCTGCCCGAGGGCTCGAAGGCGCCCGTTGTCGTTCAGGTGCACGGGGGCGCATGGGTCTGGGGCAGCAAGACCGGCCAGGCCTACCCTCTGCTCTCCCACCTGGTCGAGCGGGGATGGATCTGCGTGGCGGTCAACTACCGCCTCTCCCCCCGCTCCACCTGGCCCGACCACGTGGTCGACGTGAAGCGGGCGGTGGCCTGGGTGAAGGAGAACATCGCCAGCTACGGCGGCGACCCGGGCTTCGTCGCCATCACGGGGGGCTCGGCCGGTGGCCACCTGAGCGCCCTCGCCGCCCTCACCGCCGGGGACCCGACCTTCCAGCCCGGCTTCGAGGGCGCCGACACCACGGTGCAGGCCGCTGTCCCGTTCTACGGCGTCTACGACTGGACCGGCACCCAGGGCATGCGTCGGGACACGGTGCCGTTCCTCGAGCACAAGGTGGTGAAGGCCCGCATCCGGGAGCGCCGTGAGACCTTCGTGCAGGCCTCCCCGATCAACCGGGTGCACGCCGCGGCCCCGCCGTTCTTCCTGCTCCACGGCGATCGGGACGTGCTGGCCTCGGTGGAGCAGGCCCGCCGGTTCGCCCGGGCCCTGCGCGAGCGCTCCGAGGCACCGGTGGCCTACGGCGAGATGCATGGCGCCCACCACGCCTTCGACGTCATGTCCTCGACCCGGACGGTCCACGCCGTGCAAGCCGTCGAGCGCTTCCTCGGCGCGGTCTACGGACGTCACCTGGCCGCCTGACCAAGGTCAGATGAAAGCGAGCACGGGCGCGTCAACGCCGCCCGGGGCCACCACGGTCCCCGGGCGGCGTTGACGTCCGCTCAGCCGGCGAAGGCCTTGTCGGTCTTCTGGAACACGTCGGGCACCGGGTACTTGCCGAGCACGAAGAGCAGGATCGCCGCGTGCTCCTGGTCGACGCTCTGCAGGGCACCGGCCAGCGTGAGGGCCTCCTTGCCCGTCAGGCCCGAGGTGGCCTTCAGGTAGGTGTCGGCCGCCGTCTGCTCGAGGAGCAGCGCCAGGTTGGCGACGCCGATGACGTCCTTCACCTTGGCGAACTCGCCATCGACGACGGTCTTGAGCTTGGCCGGGGGTGCGCTGACCGCCGGCTGGCCGGCGCCCGTGAGCACCTTGTTCCAGGTGTCGAGCGCCATCTGGTGGTGACCCATGGCCGTGGTGGCGAAGGTCGCCACGGCCGGCGGGACCGCGCCCAGCTTGTTGGCCGTGGCGGCGGCGAGCGCCGCCTTGTAGGTGTCGACGGCCAGGAACTCGATGCTGGCGGCCAGGGCAGCGACCTTGAGGTCGCCGCTGGCGCCTGCAGCAGAGGTTGCCGTCGTGGCTGCGCCTCCGGCCACCGTGGTGGCGGCACCGGTCTCGACCTTCGAGTCGTCCTTGCTGCAGGCGGCGAGGACGCCACCGGCAGCCACGGCTGCGGCCGCACCGATGAACCAGCGCCGGGACTGCGCTCCGTCCTCGGTCTCGGGGGTGATCGGGGTGGTGCTCACTTCACGGCTCCTTCCGAGGCCGGGCTGGCCATCTTGGCCGACGGGATCGGGTCTGGGAAGCCGACGCTCCCGGCGGCGGCCGGCAGCTTGGCGACGTCGGTGGGGATGGCGATGAGCGCAGCGCCGCCGCCCGCGAGCAGCGCGCCGACGGCCCGGAGGATGGCCAGGTGCTGGGTCTCGACACCCATGACGGTGGCCATCAGAAGGCGGGTGTTGGCGTCGGAGAACATGGCCAGGTCAGCGAGGTAGGTGTCGCGGGCGACGTTCTCGAGCGTCATGGCGAGCTTGACCACGTCGGCCGGCGCCTTGAGCTTGGGCACCTCGCCGTCGACCACGGCCTTGTACTTCGAGTTGGGCTCGTCCTGGACCTTGCCACCAAGCTTGGTGGTCTGGGCCTGGAAGGACTTCTTGTGCTCGTCGTGCTGCATCATCGTCTTCTCGGCGAAGGCGACCACGGTCTTGTTGCCGTCCTTGATGAACGGCAGCGTCAGCGCAGCGGCGTAGGTGCCGACGGCCAGCTTCTCGAGCGATGACGCCGTCTGCAGGATCTGGACGTCGAGCGCCTGGTCGGCTGCGGCCGGCCTACTCAGCAGCGCAGCCACGGCGCCGGCGATGCCGGTCCCGGCAACAGCCATGCCGCCCCCGCCCAAGCCGAGGCGGGCCAGAAGGCTCCGTCGGCGTGCCTTCGACGCCAGCCGACGG
>JBKJUI010000345.1:0-5757 GCA_046590775.1 Acidimicrobiales bacterium | reverse complement strand
GTCGTCAAGGGCCGTTGATGAGCACACTGCTCGCAGCAGAGGCCGCCAGCGCCACGGCGACCGCCGGCTTCCCCTACCTCACCACGGCCATCGTCCTGCCGGCCGTCGTCGGCGTGATCGTCGCCCTGGTCCCCCGGGGCAGACAGGACGTGATCCGCCTCCTGGGCGTGCTCGGCACCTTGGCCACCGCCGCCCTCACCATCGTCATCGCCGTCGAGTTCGACCGCCACGACGCCGGCTACCAGATGGTCACCAACCACGAGTGGATCAGCTCCTTCGGGATCTCGTGGCACCTCGGCATCGATGGGATCAGCCTGTGGATGGTGGTCCTCACGGGCGTGCTCTTCCCGATCGCCCTGCTGGGGCCGAACGTCACCAAGGACCTGAAGGGCTACACGATCTGGCTGCTGCTGCTCGAGGCCGCCATGATCGGCGCCTTCGTCAGCCTCGACCTGTTCCTGTTCTTCGTGTTCTTCGAGGTCGTGCTCGTCCCCATGTACTTCCTCATCGGGGGGTGGGGCTACGCCAACCGCACCTACGCCGCCCTCAAGTTCTTCGTGTTCACCCTCGTGGGGTCGGCGTTCCTGCTCGTCGGGATCATCGTGCTGGCCAACATCCATGCCACGCCGGAGAACGGAGGCCGGCTCACCTTCGACCTGGTCGAGCTGGCCACCACGCCTGGGATCGGCGACAGCCGCCTCCTCTTCATGGCCTTCATGGTGGCCTTCGCCGTCAAGGTGCCGGTGTTCCCGCTGCACACGTGGCTGCCAGACGCCCACACCGAGGCTCCCACCGCCGGGTCGGTGATCCTGGCGGGCGTCATGCTGAAGCTGGGCACCTACGGCATCCTCCGCTTCGCCCTCTTCCTGTTTCCCCAGGCCGCCAAGGACATGGCCCCGCTGTGGCTGACGCTGGCGGTGATCGGCATGACCTACGGGGCCGTCGTCGCCGCCATGCAGAAGGACCTGAAGCGGCTGGTGGCCTACTCGTCGGTGGCCCACCTCGGCTTCATCGTCCTCGGCGCCTTCGCCTTCACCCGACAGGGGCTGCAGGGCGCCGTGGTGCAGATGGTGAACCACGGGATCTCCACCCCGGCGCTGTTCCTTCTCGTCGGCTGGCTGTACGAGCGCCGCCACACCCGCCAGATCTCCGAGCTGAAGGGCATCTGGAAGGTGGCCCCGGTCATGGGCGGCGTCTTCCTCCTCGTCACCTTCTCCTCGATCGGCCTCCCCGGCCTCAACGGCTTCGTCGGCGAGTTCCTCGTCCTCGTCGGCGCCTACCCCACCGCCAAGTGGTGGGTGATCGTGGGGACCACCGCCGTGATCCTGGCCGCCCTCTACATGCTGTGGGCCTTCCAGCGGGTCTTCCAGGGCGAGCCCGACGAGGCCAACCGCCGCATCCCCGACCTCACCATGCGGGAGCGGGCGGTCATCGCCCCGCTCCTGCTCCTCATCGTCGGGCTCGGCGTCTACCCGAAGCCGCTGCTCGACCGCATCGAGCCGTCGGTCAACGAGTTGGTCGAGCACGTGCAGGCCAACAGCGACGAGACCCGCCAGGAGCCGGCCATCCTCGCCGGCCCCACCGAGGAGGGCCACCCGTGATCTCACTGCCGCAGCTTGCCTCCGGAGCCGGCGGGCTCGCCCAGGCCGTCCCCCTCGACCTCCCGAACGTCGAGTACTCCCGCTTCCTCCCGATCCTGATCCTGGTGGGCGGCGCCCTCGGCATCCTGGTGGTGGCGGCGCTCGTCGGCGGGCGGGTGGCCGAGGCGTGGTGGACCACCCTGTCGGTGGCCACCGCCGCCGCCGCCGGCGCCTCCGCCGTCTGGCTGTGGAACGACATCGAGGACGAGGGGGCGGGCACCGCCGTCGCCGCTGCGCTCCGGGTGGATGGCTTTGCCGTGTGGTTCACGCTGGTCATCTGCTCGGCTGTCGCCCTGTTCAGCCTGATGGCCGACGGCTACGTGCAGCGCGAGCGGCTGGGCGGCCCCGAGATCCACGTGCTCGCCCTGCTCTCGGCCAGCGGCGGGGTGCTGATGGCCTTCTCCAACGATCTGCTCGTGCTCTTCCTCGGCCTCGAGATCCTCTCGATCGCCCTCTATGTGATGGCCGGCTACCACCGGCGGCGTGACGAGTCCGGCGAGGCGGCCATGAAGTACTTCGTCCTCGGCGCCTTCTCCTCGGCCATCTTCCTGTACGGGGTGGCTCTCGTCTACGGCGCCACCGGCACCACCCGGCTCGACCAGATGCGCCTGGCGCTCTCCGACATCGTCGACCAGGGCGCCGACCGCAAGCTCGTGCTGGCCGGGATGGCGCTGCTCATCGTGGGCCTCGGCTTCAAGGTGGCCGCCGTCCCCTTCCACACCTGGACGCCCGACGTGTACCAGGGCTCGCCCACCCCGGTCACCGGGTTCATGGCCGCCGCCGCCAAGGCCGCCGGCTTCGCCGGGCTCCTGCGGGTGCTGACGCTCGGCCTCCAGCCGCTGCGGGACGACTGGCGCCCGGCCATCTGGGCCCTCGCCGTGCTCACCCTGGTCGTCGGCTCGGTGCTCGCCATCGTGCAGACCGACGTGAAGCGGATGCTGGCCTACAGCTCGATCAGCCACGCCGGGTACGTGCTGGTCGGGGTCTACGCCGGCAGCGACCCCGATGGCGTGGCCGGGGCGCAGTACTACCTCATGACCTACGCCTTCACCGTGCTCGGCAGCTTCGCCATCGTGTCGGCCGTCGCCCGGCGGGGCGACGCGGCCACCAGCATCGAGGACTACCGCGGCCTGTCCACCGAGAAGCCCGTGCTGGCGGTGGCGTTCACCATCCTCCTGGCCGCCCAGGCCGGCGTCCCGCTCACCACGGGCTTCCTGGCCAAGTTCGCCGTCATCAAGGCAGCCACGAGCGAGGACGACTACTCCCTCGCCATCATCGCCATGCTGGTCACCGCTGTCGCCGCGTTCTTCTACCTGCGCCTCATCTTCGTCATGTTCGCCCCCCGGGCCGACGCTTCGGACGAGGGCCCGAGCGGCAGCGACGGCGGCGTCGCCGTCCTCACCCGCGAGCGCGCGGCGATCCGGGTGATGCCGGGCACGGCCGCCACCATCGCCGTCAGCGTCGCCATGACCCTCGGCGCCGGCCTGTGGGCCGGCCCCCTGCTCGACTTCGCCAAGCGAGCCACCGTCTTCGTCAGCTGACGGAGCGACCTGTGGGCGGCGGGTCCCCCTCCGGGGTGCCGTCCACCGGGAGCGAAGGGCCATGGTTGGGCCGGAGCGAGCAGCAGGCACGGCGCCTCGTTTCGCCTGTCGCGTGCGGGCATCACTACGCTCCCGTCCTGGCATGTCGGCCTTCCTCCGTGACTACCTCCTGGTCGTGTTGTTCGCCGGCGCGGCGATCGCCTTCGCCGGCGGCACCCTGACCCTTGGGCGGCTCATCCGTCCCACCCGGCCCACCGCCCAGAAGTACGTGGTGTACGAATCCGGCGTCGACCCGGTGCCGGGCGCCTGGTCGCAGAGCCAGATCCGCTACTACCTGTTCGCCCTGCTCTTCGTCATGTTCGACGTCGAGGCGGTGTTCATCTTCCCGTGGGCCGTCAACCTCGAGGAGCTGGCCGTCTTCGGGCTGATCGAGATGCTGATCTTCATCTTCATCCTGGCCCTCGGGCTGGTCTACGCCTGGCGCAAGCAGGTGCTGCAGTGGGTCTAGTCGAGAAGGGCCTGCTGCCCAAGCCGCTCACCAAGGTGCTCAACATCGCCCGCAGCTACAGCCTGTGGGTGTACCAGTGGGGCTTGGCCTGCTGCGCCATCGAGATGGGCGCCGCCTTCGGCTCGCCCCGCTACGACGTGATGCGCCTCGGCGTCATCCCCTTCCCTGCCTCGGCCCGCCAGGCCGACTTCGTGTGCGTGTCGGGCACCGCCACCGACAAGATGGCCCCGCCCATCCGCCGCCTCTACGAGCAGATGCCCGACCCGAAGTACGTGATCTCGATGGGGAGCTGCGCCAACTCGGGCGGCCCCTACTGGGACAGCTACTCGGTGCTGAAGGGCGTCGACCAGATCATCCCGGTCGACGTGTACGTGCCCGGCTGCCCACCGCGGCCCGAGGCGCTGCTCGAGGGCATCGTGCTCCTCCAGATGAAGATCCGGAACGAGGACATGGCCGAGCGCTGGCGGGGCGAGCCTCTGGTGGTCGGGGGCGGCATGGAGCAGGGCGCCGTGCCCGAGCACAAGCCGGTCGCCGTCCTCAAGTCCCGGAAGAAGAACCCCACTCCGGCATGAGCACCACCTCGTCCGAGGCGCCGGCCCTCGAAGCCGGTCACCACCAGCGGATCGTCGACGTGCTCGGCCGCGAGCTGGGCGAGTCCCTTCTCGGCAAGGTCATCGAGCGGGGAGACCTGTGGGTCCGGGTCGAGCAGCGGGTATGGCGCCAGGCGCTCGAGATCTGCAAGACCAAGCTCGGGCTCACCTTCTTCAGCTTCCTCTCCGGGATCGACTGGGCCCCGGCGCCAGGTCTGTCGGGCGAGCGGGCCTTCAAGGGCGAGGAGGCCGAGGAGGGCGACGAGGCCGAGGTCGAGGCGCCCGCCGAGGTGCGCACCGGCCTGGCCGGCGGCGACACTCGATTCCAGGTCTTCGCCCGGCTCTACGACGTCCGCCGCCACGTCGGGGTGACGCTGAAGGCCGACCTCGACGACCAGGACCCGCGCGTCGACACCGTCACCGACCTGTTCCGCGGCGCTGACTGGCACGAGCGCGAGGCGTGGGAGATGTTCGGCTTCACCTTCGACGGCCACCCTGGCCTGCGCCACCTCTACCTCCCGGGCGAGTTCGAGGGCCACCCCCTGCGCAAGGACTTCCCGCTGCTGGCCCGCGAGGTCAAGCCTTGGCCCGGCCTGGTCAACGTCGAGCAGATCCCGGCCCACCTCGACCCGAAGAACCAGCCCAAGCCCGAGGAGCCCGCCGCTGAGGCCGGACCGATTGCCGAGGCGGCGCCGGTCGAGCCGCCCGACGCCAGCGAGTCGGGGGGCACCCCATGACCGCCACCATGCCCGACTGGAAGAAGTCGGCGTACATCGCCGCTCAGGCCGCCGACGCCCGGGTCAACGTCGAGCTCGAGGCCGAGGGCATGACCCTCAACATCGGGCCCCAGCACCCGGCCACCCACGGCACGCTGCGCATCGTGTGCCGGCTCGACGGCGAGCAGGTCGTGTGGGCCGATCCGATCCCCGGCTACATGCACCGGGGCTACGAAAAGCTGTGCGAGGTCCGCAACTACCCGCAGATCAACACGCTGGTCAACCGCATCGACTGGCTCGGCAGCTTCTGCAACGAGGTGCCGTTCATCCTCGCCGCCGAGCAGCTGATGGAGGTCGAGGCGCCGGAGCGGGCCCAGTGGATCCGCACGATCTTCTTCGAGCTCGGCCGCCAGGCCAACCTCATCCTCTTCCTGGGCGACGTCGGCACCCAGCTCGGCGCCATCACCCCGGTGTTCCTCGCCTTCCGCGACCGCGAGCACGTCCTCAACATGATCGAAGCCGCCACCGGGGGCCGATTCCACCCGAACTTCGACCGCATCGGCGGCCTGAAGGACGACCTCCCGAAGGGCTGGCTCGACGAGACGATCGGCTGCATGCAGCGGGTCGAGGACTTCTGCGACGAGATCGAGGACCTGATGATCGGCGGTACCATCTTCCAGCAGCGCACGCGGGGCGTCGGCGTCATTCCCGCCGAGGTGGCGCTGGAGTACGGCCTGACCGGGGCCAACATTCGCTCCTCGG
>JBKJUI010000258.1:0-6768 GCA_046590775.1 Acidimicrobiales bacterium | reverse complement strand
GTCCGACCCAACCTCGTCATCGTCAAGGTCGGCGCCGGCGCCCAGGTCAGCTTCAACAACGACGCCGGCAGCCTCGACCTCATCGCCGACGTCGCCGGCTGGTACGGGGCCGCAGGGGCCTGAGGACGGTAGATGCGAGAGGTCCTTAGTGACGCCTCATGCGTTTCCTTCGTATGCTGCCCAGCGGCGACCAGATTGACGAGCGACGGAGGATGAACATGGTGCAACCCCGGACCGGATGCCGGCTTTGGGTGGCTCTCACACTGGCGTGCTCGTTGGTGGTGGTCGTGGCCGAGAGCGGACCCGCGCAGGCGCAGGTCTCGTCGGTGACCGGCAGCGCCCTCGGGGTCTTCGCCGACAACATCTCGATCTTCGGTGGGGCGCAGCCGGACAGCGGGCCGACCCCCACCGTCACCCTGCCGCCCGCCGGCTCGGCCGCGCCGGTCACGGCCACCGTCGCCTCGACGCTCGTCCAGTACGGGCCGGCCACCCTCTTCTCCTCGGGGCAGGTGACGGTCACGACCGAGGGGACGACCGGGGCGACGGGCTCGGTCACCACCACGAGCGCCATCACCAACGTCAACGCCTCGGGGCAGGAGGTCTTCACGGCCGCCAGCCTGTCCAGCACCTGCACCGCCAACGAAGCAGGGACCACCGCCTCGACCACGATCACGGGCGGGACGGTCATCACCTCCGAGGGCAACCCGAACGTCGACGGAGACGAGGTCGTCGTCCCGGTCCCGGCCAACCCCGCACCCAACACGATCATCAACGGCGCCATCGAAGGGGTGGGTGACACCTTCAGGTACGTCTTCAACGAGCAGATCCCGAACGCCGACGGATCGATCACCGTCACCGCCGCCCACCAGGTCCTCCTCGGCCCCACCGCCCTCGGAGACGTGTTCATCGGCCGGTCGGTGTGCGGCGTGGCCACGTCGGCGACCCCGACCACCACCAGCACCACGGCCGCGCCGGCGAGCACCACCACCACGACCACGGCGGCCTCGACGACCACCACAGCCGCGGCCGCCGGCGGCGGGGTGGCCGGAGGGGCCTTCGGCTACCGAACCAGCGTCGGCCTCTTCGGCGGGGCACCGGCCACCCGTGGGCCGGCGCCCACGGTCACCCTCCCGGCCCAGGGCTCGGCCACCCCGATCACCGCCACCGCGGCCACGGCCACCGCCCAGTTCGGGCCGGCGATCATCTTTGAGTCGGGCAAGTTGGACGTCAGCACCCAGGGGACGACCTCACCCCGCTCGGTGACCAGCTCGGCCACCGTCCAGAACCCCGGTCCGCCCCCGTTCAGCGCCACCTCGGCGGCCAGCACGTGCACGGCTGACGCCTCGGGCGTCAAGGGGTCGGCCACGATCGTCGGCGGCACGGTGGTCACCAAGACCGACGGCGACAGCAACCCGGTCACCACCGCCAACGTTCCGGCCAACCCGACGCCGAACTTCGAGATCAAGGGCACGCTCGACGTGGTGGGCGACAGCTTCCGGTGGGTCTTCAACGAGCAGATCGTGGGGTCCGACGGCTCGATCACGGTCAACGCCGCCCACGAGTACCTCCTCGGCCCCGTGGCCGTCGGTGAGCTGATCATCGGCCAGTCCCGCTGTGCCACCACGGCCACCGCCTTTGTGGGCCCGGCCGGCCAGGGAGGCACCCCGAGCGCCCTGACCGCCGCCGAGATCGCCCGCACCGGGAGCACCACGGCCTCCCTGGGCGCACTGGGGATGGTCCTGGTCACCTGGGGGTTGCTGGGCCTGGTCGTGGGCGGGCAGCTCCTCCTCACCGGTCCTGGCTCCCACCTCGGGTTCCCGGCCCGCAAGCGCCGCCGCCCGCACCAGAGCTAGGAGCGAACCACGACGTCGGCGATGGACGGAGGGTTGGCGGCGCCGGCCGCGGTGTCGCCGAGGGCGACCGTTCGGCGCCGGCGCCGACGCCGACGATTTGGGGGCCTCGCCTCCTACCTGGTGATGGTCTTCTTGCTCATCACCCTCAACTTCCTCATCCCCCGGACGATGCCGGGTGACCCGGTCGACGCGCTCTTGGGCCAGGGCGCAACCGGCTTCTCCATGGGGGAAGAGGCCAGGGCGTCGCTCGAGGAGTACTACGGCCTCGACGGCTCGCTGGCCTCCCAGTACGGCAACTACCTCTCGCGGTTGGCCCAGGGCGACCTCGGACGATCCATCGCCACGAACGCACCGGTGCGCCAGGAGATCCTTCGCAAGCTGCCCTGGACGCTGCTCCTCATCGTGAGCTCGCTCGTGCTCGCCACCGCCATCGGCCTCGTGGCCGGAGCCCACTCGGGCTGGCACCGGGACAAACCGACCGACCGGGCCCTGCTCACCGCCCTGATCGTCGTGTGGGAGTTTCCGCCCTACCTCTTCGCGTCCCTCCTGCTGCTGGTGTTCGCGGTCAAGCTCCGATGGCTCCCGCTGTTCGGGAGCCAGACCCCCTTCACGGGCCTGAACCTCGAGTGGACGCTCGATGTCGCCGAGCACCTGGTGCTGCCCCTCATCGTGCTCACCGCAGGGCTGGCGGCGTACAGCTACCTCGTGATGCGGGCCGGGATGGTGACCGAGCTCGGGTCTGACCACCTCCTGCTGGGTCGGGCCAAGGGGCTGCGCGACCGCCGCCTCAAGTACGGCTACGCAGCCAGGAACGCCCTGCTGCCGGTCGTCGGGCTCACCGCCGTCGAGCTGAGCTCTGCGGTGACGGCGAACATCCTGGTCGAGCGGGCCTTCTCCTACCCCGGGCTCGGTGGGATGATCTTCGGGGCCATCGCCGTGCGCGACTACCCGACGCTCCAAGGGGTCTTCCTCGTCATCACCGTCGGCGTGGTGACCGTCAACGCTGCGGCCGACGCGCTGTACCGGCGGCTGGACCCGAGGACGACGGCATGACCGGGACGATCGCCACCTTGGAGCGATCGCTGGAGATCCGGGGCGAGCGCCGCCGACGCCGACCGTCGCCGATCCTGGCGATCGGCCTCGGCCTGATCGGGTTCGTCGTCGTGGCCGGGCTGGCCGCTCCCCTTCTCGCCTCCCACGACCCGACCAAGATCTCGGGCCCAGCGCTGACCGAGCCCTCGGGCCAGCACTGGCTGGGGACCGACACCCCGGGCCGCGACATCTTCGCCCAGGTCGTCTACGGCGCTCGGGCCTCGCTCACGGTGGCGGCGGTCGCCAGCACCCTGGCCATGCTGGGTGCCATCCTCATCGGCGTCGTGCCCACCCTGCTCGGTGGGATGGCCGACACCGCGTCCAACCGCTTCGTCGTGTTCCTCCTCGCCCTGCCGGGGGCACCGCTGCTGATCCTGGTCGGCTCCCTCGCCGGCGACCAGCGCCTGGCCCTGATCCTCATGATCGCCTTCATCGGCGCCGCGCCCAACGCCAGGATCCTGCGGGCCCAGGCGCTCAGCTTACGCGAGCGGGGCTTCATCGCTGCGTCCCGGGGCTTCGGCGCCGGGCCGCTCTACGTGCTCCGGCGCCACATGGTGCCGGGTCTGGCGCCCCTCCTCGTCGTCGGGCTGGTGACGTGGGCGGGTGTCGCCGTGGCCCTCGAATCCGGCCTGGCCTTCCTCGGGCTCGGCGACCCGAGCTCGATCAGCTGGGGGATCATGATGGACCGGGCGCTCTCGCTCCAGGGCATCTACTTCAGCCCCATGTGGACCTGGTGGGTGCTGCCGCCGGGCCTGGCCATCACCGTCACGCTGCTCGGCTTCACCTTCACCGGTGTGGGCCTGGAGCCGCTGTTCAACCCCCGCACACGGAGGACCTCGTGACCGGAGACGGACCCATCCTCGACCGCCGTCAGCTGCTGCTCGCCTCTCTGGGCGGGGTGGGGGCGCTGGCCCTGGGCGCATGTTCCTCCGGCTCCAAGCCCCCGCCGGCCGGTGAGGCTGGACGGCCCACCGTTCGGCTCTCGCAGGGTGCGCTCGGCTTCCCGACGCCGTTCGCCTCGAACGCCGACATCGGCTACAGCCAGATGATGCTGATCTACGACACGCTGCTGTGGAAGGACGGGGCTGGCGAGCTGCTGCCGTGGCTGGCTGAGAGCTACGAGAGCTCCCCCGACCACCTCACCTACACCTTCCAGATCCGCGAGGGCGTCACGTGGAGCGACGGCAGGCCGCTCACCGCCAACGACGTCAAGTTCACCTTCGACTACTACAAGAAGCAGGAGACGCTCGGCCCCCCGATCATCATCCAGCCCCCCAAGGGCATCTCCGCGGTTGAGACGGTGGGGGCGCGCGGCGTCAAGGTCACGCTCGACAGCCCGGTCGTGACCTTTCTCGGGCAGGTGGCCGGCGCCCTGCCCATCATCCCCGAGCACGTGTGGTCCTCGATCGAGGACCCGGCCGCCGAGCAGGACCTCAAGGTGCTCGTCGGCTCCGGCCCGTACCGGCTCACCGAGTACAACGGCGACGGGGGGCCGATGCTGTACACGGCCCGGGACGACTTCTTCCTGGGCGCCCCGTTCGTGCAGCGGATCGAGGAGCGAGCCATCGACGACCCGCTGGCCGCGCTGGCCGGGGGTGACGCCGACGCCGCCCGGGCCGTCGGTCTCCGCAAGGACACGCTGGCCCAGTTCCGCAGCGGCGACACCTTCGACATGATCACCGACGTTGGCAACACGACCTCGGCGATGTACTGGAACCTGGGGAAGGAGGGGCCGCTCGCCGACGTGCGGTTCCGGCGGGCCTGCACCATGGCCATCGACCGCCAGGATCTGGTCACCCGCCTCGCCGCCGGGAAGGGCAAGCCGGGGAACCCCGGCTTCCTGGGGCCGAACAACCCGTTCTACGCCGACGTCCCCCAGTACCCCTTCGACATGGCCGGAGCCGGGGCCCTCCTCGACGCCGCCGGCTACCCGCTCGGGCGCAACGGGATCCGCCAGACGTCGAAGGGCGACCCCCTCAGCTTCGAGATGCTGATCAACAACGCCGAGGCCCCGCTCGCCGAGGTCCTGGTCGCCGCCCTGAAGCGGGTCGGCATCGAGCTCCGGGCCAAGCAGGTCCAGGTCGGTCCGCTGCTGTTCGGGAACAAGTTCACCGGCAACTACGACATCGCCGTGCTGCCCTTCCCCGGCCCCGGCCCCGGCGGGCCCAACGCCGACCCCGACGTGCTGCGCCTGCTGTTCTCCTCTCGCGTCGATACCTCCCTCCAGGCGGCGACCGCCTACGGCAACGCCGCCTTCGACGACCTGGCCGACAAGCAGCGGCTGGCCTTCGACAAGGAGGAGCGGATGGCCATCGTCGCCCAGATGCAGCGGATGCTGGCCGACGACCTGCCGATCCTCCCCCTGTACTTCCCCGAGACAGCGATCCTCTTCCGCAAGAAGGTCCTCTCCGACTGGTACTTCACGCCTGGGCAGTTCCCGGCGTCCGAGGACAACAAGCAGCTGTTCGTGACCGGGCAGAAGTCCGGCACCAAGATAAGGGGTCGTTGAATGCGCTCGTCCGTTGGCAACCCGATCCGGCGGCAGCCCGTCGCCGTGTCCCTCTTCCTCGGCACCCTGCTGGCCGCCGGCTGCGGAGGTGACAAGGCCAAGGTGGCGGCGCCGTCGACGACGACGCCGGTGCTCGAGACCTCCACCAGCGCAGAGCTGACGACGACCACGGCGCTGGTGGCCACGACGGCAGCGCCGGCTGTGACCGCAGCGGCGGCCGACCTGTCGGCCAAGGCCAAGGCGGCCACCCTCCAGACGGCCGACTTCCCCACCGGGTTCAAGCCGGTGCCCGAGTCCGACGGTGGGGGGCTGAACATCGAGCTGCTCTGGACCGAGCTGCTGGGGTGCCTCGGCGTCCCGAAGGGGACGCCAGCGGGGATCGGCACCTCGCCCACCTTCAAGCGGGGCCTGGCCACCCAGGCCCGCTCCACCGTCGAGTACACCAGCGAAGCCTCGGCCGCAGCCGTCGCCACGGCCATCGGCGGGCCCAAGTTCCAGAAGTGCGCCACCGACGCCTTCATCGCCGACGTGAAGCGCAGCGCGCCCGAGGGCGGAGTCCCCGGAGCGGTGACGGTGGCCGCCAGCAAGGGCCCCGCGGTGGCGCCGAAGGCCTCCAGCTTCCGGATCAACGCCTCCGTGAAGCTCGACGAGCTGACCGTGCCCCTGTTCCAGGACTTCTTCGTCATCTACACCGGCGGCGCCATCGTCCGGGCGCTGTTCCTCAACCCCGGCAGCGAGTTCCCCCAGGACCTCGAGAAGACCCTGCTGGAGACGGTCGTCAAGCGGACCTGAGGCGCAGCCGGTGGCCCATCAAGCGGCCGGATGTTGCCTCTGCGGCCACGGGCTCAAGGTTGCCGCGCATCACCGTGGCTTTGCCCTTCGGCCGCGCGGCCGGTTCCCGGATCCGCGCGGCCTCTCTCCTGGCGTGAGCCGTTCAGCTCAGCGGATCACGACCAGCGGGGCAGGTGGATGAACAGCAGACGCAGGACGCTGCCGAGGCCCTTGCCGAAGAAACCGGCTCCCTGCGCCTGACCGTTGCCGTTCCCAGACCCGGTGTGGCAGTTGTTCTTGTCGCCCAGGCCCTTCCCCGGCTTGCAGATGGTCGTGGGCGGGCCACCCCCACCCCTGGTGGTCGTGGTCGTGGCCTGCGTCGTCGTCGTGGTGGCCGGCACCGTCGTCGTGGTCGGAGCGACCGTCGTGGTCGGAGCGACCGTCGTGGTTGCGCGGACCGTCGTGGTCGTGGGCGGCAACGTCGTGGTCGTGGGCGGCAACGTCGTGGTCGTCGGCGGCAACGTCGTCGTCGTCGGCGGCAAC
>JBKJUI010000416.1:0-12540 GCA_046590775.1 Acidimicrobiales bacterium | reverse complement strand
GAACTTCGGGTCGATGCTCATCGTCTGGGACCGGCTGTTCGGCACCTACGCGCCGGAGACGCTCCCGCTTGCCGCCGGCCAGGCCGTACCGCACCGGGACCGTCTCCGGCGCGCAGGTGCCGAACAGCCGGTCCCAGACGATGAGCATCGACCCGAAGTTCTTGTCGAGGTACTCGGCGTTCGAGCCGTGGTGCACCCGGTGGGCCGACGGCGTCACGAACACCAGGTCCAGCATCGACCTCCGGCGGAGCAGCTCGGTGTGCTGGAGCTGGCCGAACAGGAGCACCAGCGCGCCCATGGCGGCGAAGGCCGCAGGGTGGAACCCGACCAGCGGCACCCACAGCGCCAGCACCGGCTTGTACATGGCCTCCATCCACGGCAGGCGGACTGCCGACGTGAAGCTGAACCGCTCGAGGGAGTGATGAACCATGTGGGACGCCCAGAGCACCCGGACCCGGTGCTCGGCCCGGTGGATCCAATAGGCGGCAAAGTCGCGAGCCACGAAGATGCCCACCCAGACGAACGGGTTGGTCCAGTTCAGGTCGAGAAGGCGGTGCTCGTAGACGGCCAGCGCCACCCCGAACATCAGCGCCTTGGACACCACAGCCTTGGCTGCGAAGTACGCAAACCCCGCCACCAGTGAGATCGCCGACCCATGGGCGTCCACCTTCCGTCGGATGGCGCCAAAGGCGAGCTCCCCCAGCACGGTGACCGTCCCGGACAGGGCGAGCAGCAGCGCGGCGTGGCCGGTCAACCACGAGATGGCCTGGGCCGCAGTGAGCATCGCTTCACCCTGCGCCCCCCGCTCGGACCCAACCACCCGGGCTACCCCCCACCGACGCCTGGGGCGCTGCGGGGAACACTCCCACGTCGCCACACGTGCGAGGCTCCGACCGTGCCGTTCGGCGACCGGGAGGTGAAGCGGATCCTGGCCCACGGCGGGTGGGAGCTCGGCGACGCCAACGGCTTCGAGATCGTGGACGTCGCCAACCTCAAGGAGCGGAGCGACGACGCCTGGCGGTGCCTTGCCCTCCCGCCCGGCTGGGCTTTCGTCCTCGGCCCGGACGGACACGAGGACCTGTACGAGGAATCGGACGCGCTCGACTGATGGTCCCCGACAGCAAGGACTGGACGTGGGTGCTCGACAGGCCGTGTCCGGAGTGCCGCTTCGACGCCAGCAGATGCGAGGCGTCTGGGGTGCCGGCGCTCGTCCGAGAGAACGCCAGCACGTGGCGGCGACTCATGGGCAAAGGTGCCATCCGCGCCGGTCGACCCGACCCGGCGACCTGGTCGTCGCTCGAGTACGCCTGCCACGTCCGAGACGTGTACCGGCGGTACAAGGCTCGTGTCGAGCTCATGCTCGCCGACGAGGACCCGCTGTTCCCCAACTGGGACCAGGACGAGTCAGCCGTCGCCGACCGCTACGACGAACAGAGCCCTGCAGTGGTCGTCACCGAGCTCGAAGTGGCGGCCGAGGACCTGGCGCTCTTGCTCGCCCGGCTCGACGACGCCGAGCGGGCCCGACCCGGGCGAAGGAGCGACGGCGCTTCCTTCACCGTGGCGACGATCGCCCGCTACATGATCCACGACCCTATCCACCACGTCTGGGACGTGGCGCACCAGCCGGGCTTGCCCGTGCGTCACCTTCCGAAGTGACGCGTTACCTGGCATCAGCATCGGCAGCGCCCCCGGGCCGCTGGCTGCTGGCCACGAGATCGTGACTCGGCAGGCGAGCCTGCGGCCAGCGTCGTCAGCTGATCTGGGGCACGGTGGCGAGGCCCTCCGCGCCGAGCTGGCTAAGCGTCGAGTAGTCCGCCGACGGGCTTGATGTCGAGGTCGTGGTACGTGACGAGCGCCCCATAGGGGACACCGACCTCCTGGAAGTACCGGCGGGCGGTCTCACCCCGGTCGACCAGCGTGATGGCCCCCGTCACCGTTGCCCCGGTCTTGACGATCTCGTCGTAGGCCTCGCGGATCGAGCCACCCGTGGTGACGACGTCGTCCACCAAGAGCACCCGTGTGTCGGCGTTCAGCTCTGCGCCTTCCACCCGCCTGTTGGTGCCACGCCCCTTGACCGCCTTGCGAACCGTGAACCACTCGCGCTCGCCAAGGAACGAGATGATGTGGGCGAAGTGGTCGGCGCCGAGCGTCAGTCCACCAACGGCGTCGAACTCGATGCCCAGCTCCTCGGTCAGCTCGAGCATCGCCTCCCCGGCTGTGCCGAGGTCTCGGCCCCGCCTGAGGGCTGCCTTGCCGTCGATGAAGTCGTGGCTGAGCTCGCCGGAGGCGAGTTGGAGGGGCTGCTCCGAGTAGGAGAGGCCGCGATCCTTCACGATCGCGAGCACAGCGTTGCGCAGCTCGGTCAAGGGTTGCTCCGGTCGGATGGTGGGCCCGTTAGGCGGCAGAAAGTCAAGACGCTGCCGTGACGCGTCCATGCTCGCACGCAGCCTCTTGTCCGGCCCAATCAGCCGGCTCGGCTGCTGGCGTATGCCACCCGCTGCTCGATCGGCCCGTCCCCACGAGCACGATGGTAGAGATCGTCGAACCCTCAGGACGCTGATGGGCAGCGAGGTCCGCGCGGTTGGCATTCGTTGGCACTGGTTGGACGCAGAACCCCAGTTCAGAGGGGTGTGGCGCCAAACGGACACTCGACAAAGCCCTGCTAGACGTTGAAGCGGATCTCCAGAGTGTCGCCGTCTTCGACCTCGTAGTCCTTGCCCTCGCTGCGGATGCGGCCGGCGTCGCGGGCCTTGGACCAGGAGCCGAACTTGAGCAGCTCGTCCCAGCGGATCGTCTCGGCCCGGATGAAGCCGCGCTGGAGGTCGGTGTGGATCTCGCCGGCGCACTCGGGGGCCTTGGCGCCGGCTCGGAAGGTCCAGGCCCGGCTCTCCTTCTCACCGGTGGTGAGGAAGGTGCGGCGGCCGAGGAGGTGGTAGGCCGCGTGCACGAACCTCGGGAGGGCGCCCTCGCCCAGGCCCAGGGCCTCGGCCAGCTCACGGCGGTCGGCCTCGCTGGCCACCTGAGCGGTCTCGGCCTCCAGCTGGACGCACATCGGCACGACCTCGGCGAAGCCCTCCATCCGCGCCTGCACCGGGGCGGCCTTCTCGGCGATGCGGTCGAGGTCGTCCTCGCCGACGTTGACGACGGCGAGGACGGGCTTGTCGGTGAGGAGGAAGGCGCTGCGCAGGTTGGCTCGAGTCTCGGCGCCGAGGTTCGAGCGGTAGAGCGGCGTCCCCTCGCCGAGCACCTCCTTGGCCGCCTCGAGGGCGGCGACCTCGGCGGCCACCACCTTGTCGGTCCGGGCCGCCTTGCCCCGCTTCCAGACCTGAGCCTCGACGGTGGCCAGGTCGGCCAGGCACAGCTCGGTCTCGACCGTGTCGAGGTGGTCGAGGGGGTCGGCCGGCCCCATCACGTCGTCGTCCTCAAAGGCGCGCAGCACGTAGACGACGGCATCGACCTCACGGATGTCGGCCAGGAACTTGTTCCCGAGGCCCTCGCCCTCGCTGGCCCCCTCGACCAGGCCGCCGATGTCGACGAACTCCACCGTGGCGGGCACGACGCTCTTCGACTTCGACATCTCAGCCAGCGCCGTGAGGCGGTGGTCGGGGACCTTGGCCCGGCCGACGTTCTTGTCCTTGGTGGCGAAGGGGTAGGGAGCGGCGAGCGCCCCGCCACCGGCGAGGGCGTTGAAGAGCGACGACTTGCCGGCGTTGGGGAGGCCGACGAACCCGAAGCGTTCCATGGGGGGACGACGCTACCGAGCCTGGCCCTCTGGCCGTTCGCCGGCCCGCCCCGGTAGTGTCGCCGCCATGTCGAAGCGCACCGTGAAGCGCAAGCTGCGCACCAAGAAGAAGGCCAACCACGGCAAGAAGCCGAACTGCGGGCGCGGCTAGGCCTTCAGCACGTCGCTGACCGGGATCTGGTGGGCCCGGAAGCGGAAGTAGGGGCGGAAGCCCATGGCGTCGTTGATGGCCAGCATCGGGCCGTTCTCGTCCTGGTTCTCGGTGTCGATGACGCGGGCCTTCGGCCGCTCGTCCAGAAGGCGCAGCGCGTTGGCGGCCTTGAGGGCCCGACCGAGGCCATGGCCGCGGTGGGCCGGGTCCACCCCGGTGTTCCACTGCTCCACCCGCTCGTGGCGGAAGCCGTCGAAGAACAGCTCTGACAGGCCGGCCAGCCGGCCGGTGGCGTGATGGCGGGCCACGGCCACCCACTTCGTCGCCTTGCGGTCGGCGATGGCCCGCTCCCATCCGGCGAGGAGCTCGGCTGAAAACACCTCGTCCTCGTAGTCGAGGTCCTGCAGCGGTGCGTCGTTCATGGCGTGGAGCACCTCGGCATAGCCCTCGAGGCGCTGCTCAGGGGTCGGCGAGTCCCAGGTGAGGAGGGTGTAGCCGGGGCGGGGGGCGGCCCACCGCTCCAGCTCGGCCCGGTCGAGGCCGGCAACCGGGCAGCGGCTGATCCGTCCCAGGTAGGCGTAGGTGGCGCCAACGTCCTCGAGGAACCGGTCCGCCGGCGACCCCTCGAGGGCGTGCAGGTGGAGCTTGGTGCGGCCGGCGGTGCGGGCGACCTCGGCGGAGCGGCGGAGGAGCTCGGTGCCGAGACCCCGTCGACGGGCCTCCGGGCGGACGCCCCCCTCGACGAAGGCCAGGTGGCGGTTGTCCTGGGTGTCCTTCACCTCGACCTCGGCCCACGCCACCACGACGCGACCATCGAGGACGAGCAGGAGGGTGATGCTGTCCTCCGGGAACGGGTTGCGGCACTGGAGCAGCAGCTGCTCGATGCCCATCGGCTCGTCGCCTGGGGTCAGCTCGCGCTCCAGCAGCTGGTGGAGGTCGTGCCAGGCGATGGCGGTGGGTTCGTCGATGCTCGCCGGGTCGAGTTCGATGGTCTCCACGAACATCGAAGGGTGGCACCGGCGGGATCCCACGTCGAGCGGATTTCGCCGCACGTATCCTGAAGGCCATGTCGAGCGTCGCCCCTGATGCCACCGAGGCCGCTCCCGCCCCCGTCCTCGACGACGGCGACCATGACCGCTTCGCCCACTACGTCGTGCAGGACGACCTGGCCCGCAGCAAGGCCACCGGGGAGCCGGTGCGGGCCCTGTGCGGCAAGATCTGGACGCCCGACCGTGACCCGAAGCGCTACCCGGTCTGCCCCACCTGCAAGGACATCGCCGCCCGCTGGCAGGACCGGGGCAGCAACTGACGCAGCTCGCTACGGCGGGCCGGGGCGCCAGCGGACGCCCAGATCGTCGAGGACGGTGACGAGCAGGCTGGGACAGTCGGTCATCACGCCGTCAACGCCCAGAGCGACCAGGCGGCGCATCTCGGCCTCGTCGTCGATGGTCCACACGTGCACGGCCAGCCCGGCCTCGTGGACGGCCTCCACCGCGGCCGGCGTCACCACGTCGGTGCCGCCGAAGCGGGGCGGCACCTGCACGGCCACGTGGCGCAGGACCTCGTCGGGGACCGGCTCCCCGCCGGCCAGCGCCTGCGCCAGGGCGATCACCGCACGGGGGCCGCACGACGTGCCGATGCCGGTGCCCTCGGCGGCAAAGGCGTCGAGGGCGTTGTCGCTGAACGATGCGACGATGACGTCGTCGACGCGGCCGGCGGCGACCAGCACCTCGGCCAACCGGGCCTCGTAGGGCCGCACGTCGGGCTTGGTCTGCTTGATGTCGAGGTTGAGCAGGACTCCGGGCAGCTCGGTCAGCACGTCGGCCAGCGTGGCGATCCCGAGGGCGCGCTCCCCGGGGGCCCGTCCCCGCAACGGAAGGTCGGCGGCCGCCGCCTCGTGGTCAGCCACCTCCCCGGGCCGCCACCAGTGGGCGTTGTCCAGGGCCTGCAGCTGCTCGAGGGTGAGATCACAGATGCGGCCGGCGCCGTTCGTGGTGCGGTCGACCGTCGGGTCGTGGCATACGACCAGGTGCCCGTCGGCGCTGCAGTGGACGTCGAGCTCCAGGGCGTCGACACCCATGGCCATCGCCTGGCGCAGCGCGAAGATCGTTGACGAGGGCGCCTCACGGGCGCCGCCCTGGTGGGCATAGGCCAGCACCCGCCGACCGGGCCACGGGTTGTCCGGCACGGGCCAAGAACCTAACGGGAGTCTCCAGAGGCACGGGTCAGCCCGGCCAGGATGGCCCGGGTGGCGCTGCAGCCGAGGCGGGTGGCGCCGGCCTCGAGCATGGCCAGCGCCTGCTCGGTGGTGCGGATCCCACCGCTGGCCTTGATGCCGAGGCGGCGGCCGACGGTGGCGCCCATGGTGCGGACCGCCTCGACGGTGGCGCCGCCGGCCGGGGAGAACCCGGTGCTGGTCTTCACGAAGTCGCAGCCGGCGTCCTCGGCGCAGCGGCAGGCGCGGACCAGCTCGTCCTCGCTGAGGAGGGCCGACTCGAGGATGGCCTTGACCACGAGTGGAGAGGGCACCACCGCCCGCACCGCGGCCAGCTCGGCGGTGACGGCGTCCCAGGCGCCCGCCCGCAGCGACCCCAGGTGCACGACCACGTCGAGCTCGGACGCGCCTGCGCCCGCGGCCAGCTCGGCCTCGGCGGCCTTGGCCGCCGTGGAGTGGGCGCCCGAGGGGAACCCGACGACGGTGCACACCCGCACCCCGCGGTCGCCGAGTGGCAGGTGGACCGGTGCGACGCAGACCGAAGCGCAGTCCAGCTCGGCCGCCTCGTCGGCGACGGACAGCACCTCGTCCCTCGTGGCCTCGGGCCGCAGGATCGTGTGGTCGATAAGTGCGGCGAGGGCGGCCCGGGTGGCGGGCGGAGCGGCCATGCCAACATCCTCGCGTGCGCACAACGATCGTCGACCACCCGCTTGGCGCCGCCGACGAGTGGGCGTTCATCGTCCCCGGCCTGGGCGACGCCGGCGACCGGCTGTTCGGCGCCTCGTGAGCGGGCGACGTTCCGCCACCGCCGCAGGAGCGCGGCGGCTCGGGCGCCTGGTGGTGGCCTGGGGCGACGTGCTCTGCCACTGGTCGGATCCAAAGGTCCGGCGGTGGGGACCGGTCATCGCCGGAGCCCGGTCCGGCCACTTCACGCTGCCGTCGTTCGCCGTCGTCAGCAGCATCACCGAGGCCGCCGACTTCCAGGAGCGCGGCCTCCTCGACGCCGACACGGCCGTCCTCGACGTGGGGGCCGGGAACGGCCGGCAGGCCATCGGCCTCCTGGAGGTCGGGGTCGGCCGGTACGTCGGGCTCGAGGTGATGCGGGAGTGCGTCGACTTCGGCAACCGCGCCTTTCGTGACCGCCGCCAAAACGCGAACGTGCGATTCGACTGGCTGGACGTCGCCAACGAGATGTACAACCCGGGCGGCACCGTCGACCCCGCATCGGTGGCGTTCCCCTACGACGACGGCGAGTTCGAGCTGGTCGTGGCCGGGTCGCTGTTCACCCACCTCCAGTCGGTCGAGGTGGCCCGGCGCTACCTGGACGAGATCGCCAGGGTGCTCGCGCCTGGCGGAGCAGCGTTCACCACGTGGTTCCGGAGCCCGCCCAACGACCTCGCCAGCGCAGCCATCCGCTCGGTCTTCCCCGAGGAGGAGATCCGCCGCCTGGTCGGCGCCGCCTTTGCCGTCGAGGCGTCGTCAGGCGGGGACACGACCTCGGTCAACGACCAGTGGCGCCTCTACCTCCGCAAGCCGGGGGCTACTCCTCGGCCAATGAGTCGGTGAGCCGCAGGCCCACCGGGTTGTCGCCGTCGCCCTGCACCACCATGGCGCTGGTGACGTCGGTGCCTTCGACCCTGATCGTCACGACGTCACCGAGCTTGGGGTTGTGCCTCGCCAGGTTGGCCAGCACCGCCCCCTCGGTCGGCAGCTGCTCGAACTCGAGCACGATCGTGTCGGAGTGGGGCTGGTCGGTGGTCACGGCCCCATCCTTAGCCGTTCAGGCCCTGAGCAACGCCCGGAGGGCATCGGTGAGGCGAGCCAGCCGGTCGTCGGCCTCGGCTCGGCTGGCGGCCACGACCTCGACGTAGCTCTTCAGCTTCGCCTCAGTGCCGCTCGGGCGGATCACCACCCTCCCCCGGCCGTCGGCCAGGGCCAGGCGGAGGCCGTCGGTCGGGGGCAGGCCCTGCCAGCCGTCAGCCAGGTCCACCACCTCGGCCACCGGCTGGCCGGCCAGCTCGCCCGGTGGGTCGGCCCGGATGCGCTCGAGGAGGCCGGGACCGTCGGAGGTGCGCACCGAGACGGCGCCCGTGGCGTGGGCGCCGAAGCGGGCGTCGAGGTCGGCGAGGACTTCGAGCACGGTGCGATCCTCCGCCCGCAGGGCGGCCACGACCTCGGCGAAGACGAGCGCAGCGGTGAGGCCGTCCTTGTCCCGCACGGCCGGGCCCACGCAGTGGCCCAGGGCCTCCTCGTAGGCGTACACGAGCCGCTGCCCCGGACGGGGCGCCCGCCCCATCCACTTGAACCCGGTCAGAGTCTCCCGGTGGTCGACGCCGGCCGCGGCGGCCATCTTCCCGAGGAGCGACGACGAGACGATCGTGCTGGCCACGACCCGGCCGGGCCCGCTCGTGTGCTCCAGCAGCCACCAGCCGAGCAGTGCGCCTACCTCGTCGCCCGAGAGCGCCCTCCAGCCGCCGGGAGAGGCGGGGTCGGGCACCGCTGCGCTCATCCGGTCGGCATCCGGGTCGTTGGCCATGGCCAGCTGGGCACCGACGGCGCGGGCCAGGTCGAGGAGCCGGTCGAGGGCCCCGGGCTCCTCGGGGTTGGGAAAGGCCACCGTCGGGAAGTCGGGGTCGGGCTCGGCCTGGGCCGCCACGAGGTGGACGTCGTCGAACCCGGCCCGCCGCAGGAGCTCGACGGCCAACGCCCCGCCGACGCCGTGCATCGGCGTGAGGACGATGCGGATGTCCCGGTGCGGCGACGACGAGCAGGCGAGCGCCGCCGCCAGGTACGCCTCCTGAACCTCGAGACCGGCCCGCTCCGGAACCGCCCCGAGCGGCAGGTCGGCGACCCGGCCGACGGCGTCGATCTCGGCCGAGATCTCAGAGTCGGCCGGTGGCCCGATCTGGGTGCCCGAGGCGTCGTACACCTTGTACCCGTTGTCGCCGGCCGGGTTGTGGCTGGCCGTGATCATCACCCCGGCGGCCGCGCCGAGGTGGCGGACGGCGAAGGCGAGGACCGGCGTGGGCAGCGGCCCGGGCAGGAGCACCACCGGCCGCCCGGCGCCGGTGGCCACGGCGCAGACGTCCTCGGCAAAGGCGCGGCTTCCGTGGCGGGCATCGAAGCCCACGACGAGCAGGCCGATCTCATCGGTTCCCCCCAGCCATGCCACCAGACCGGCCGTGACCCGCCGAACCACCGCCCGGTTCATCCTGGCCGGGCCAGCACCCAGCGCCCCCCGCATGCCTGCCGTCCCGAACCGGAGGCAACCGCCGAAACGTTCCCGAAGCTCGCCCTCGCTTCCTTCGTCCAACAGGCGCCGCAGCTCATCGCGTGTGCTGGGATCCGGGTCGTCGTCGATCCACCCCTCGACCCGCTCCCGCAGCGCGTCGTCGACGGTCGCGGACCCGGGTGGCGCCGGCATCAGATCGACGCCACGACCTGCGCCAGCAGCGACCCCATCCGCTGGCTGGCCGCCGCCCCGGCGGCCATGACCTCATGGTGGTCCAGCTTCTCGCCGGTCATGCCGGCGGCCAGGTTGGTGACCAGCGCGATGCCCAGCACCTCGAGACCCTCGGCCCGGGCGGCGATGGCCTCGTGGACGGTGGACATCCCGACGAGGTCGGCCCCCATCCCCCGCAGCATCCGGATCTCGGCCGGGGTCTCGAAGTGGGGGCCGGGGAGGCCGGCGTAGACCCCCTCCTCGAGGCTGGGATCCACGGCCCGCGCTGCGTCACGGAGGCGCAGCGAGTACAGGTCGGTGAGGTCCACGAAGCGGGCGCCCACCAGCGGCGACCGGGCGGTCAGGTTGAGGTGGTCGGCGATGAGGACCGGCTGGCCGACCTGCATCCCCTGGCGGAGGCCGCCGCTCGCGTTGGTGAGGATGACGGTGGAGCACCCGGCGGCGGCAGCCGTGCGCACGCCGTGCACCACCTGGTCGAGGGGGTGGCCCTCATAGGCGTGGACCCGGCCGAGGAAGCAGAGGACGTCGGCGGCACCGCAGCGGAGGGAGCGGACCAGGCCCACCTGCCCCGGCACCGTCGGGGGCGTGAGGCCCGGCAGCGCAGAGAAGCTGATCTCGGCCCGCAGCTCCCCGAGCCGAGCGGCGGCCGGCGCCCAGCCCGACCCGAGGACCACGGCCACGTCGTGGCGTTCGAGGCCCGTGGCCGCAGCCACCACGGCGGCAGCCTCGACCGCCGGCCCGCAGCCGCCCGATGTCACGCGGTCCCGCTACGCCGCGGTCCCGCTACGCCGCAGGCCCGCTCACCGGTGGCCGGCAAGCGAGACGAGCGGGCGGGCGCCGATGTGGCTGATCACCTCGGCGGCGGCGACCGAGCCCAGCCGCCCGCACTCGGCGAGCGGAAGGCCGTTCGTGTAGCCGTACAGGAAGCCCGAGGCGTAGAGGTCTCCCGCGCCCGTGGTGTCGACCAGGCGAGGCACCATTGCGGCCGGCACCTCGACCACCTCGGAGGGCGTGGCCACCAGCGAGCCGGCGGACCCACGTGTGATGACGGCGATGTCGACGCGCCGCTGCAGCTGGCGGACGGCCTCGTCGAAGGTGGTGCCGCACAGGACCTGCACCTCGTCGGCGTTGCCGAAAAGCACGTCGACCTGCTCGTCGACCAGGGTCCCCCACTCGTCGAGGTGGCGCTCGACGCAGAAGGAGTCGGACAGGGTGAGCGCCACCTTCCCGCCGGCCTCGTGGGCGATCCGGCTGGCCTTGCGGTAGGCCTCCTTGGCCTCGGGCCGGTCGAACAGGTAGCCCTCGAGGTAGACGATCTTGGCGTCGGCGATCACCGCCGGGTCGATGGAGTCGGGCCCCATGTCGGCACCGGCGCCGAGGTAGGTGCTCATCGTGCGCTCGGCGTCGGGGGTGACGACGATCAGGCACCTCCCGGTCGCAGGGCCCTCGTCGGCCGGGTGGGCGGCGAAGGTGACGCCGTTGGCCGAGAGGTCGTGGGCGAACACCCGCCCCAGGTCGTCGTCTCGGACCTGGCCGACGAAGGCCGCCTTGCCGCCGAAGGAGGCCACGCCGGCGAGGGTGTTGGCGGCCGACCCGCCCGACATCTCCGTGCCAACGCCCATCGCCGCGTAGAGCACCGTGGCCCGCTCCTCGTCGATGAGGGCCATCGACCCCTTCTGCAGGCCATGGGTGGCGAGGAAGGGGTCGTCCTCGTGGCTGATCACGTCGACCAGGGCGTTTCCGAGGCCGACGACGTCGTAGGTGGGTCCGGGCACGCCGCCAGAGCCTACGAGGTGGCGCGCCGGAGCCCGCTGCACCGGGCGCCCCCGTTGCCATCGGGGGGCCTGTACCGTTCCGCCGTGGTCGACCCCTACCGCCTGCCGACGAACGTCGTTCCATCCTCGTACGAGCTGCTGCTCGAGCCCGACCTCGAGGCGGCCACGTTCTCGGGCGAGGTCACGATCCACCTCGACGTCCTCGAGGCGACGGCCGACGTGGTGCTCAACGCCATCGACCTCGAGATCGACGTCGCCGAGGTCGACGGGCAGGCGGCCGAGGTGACTCTCGACGCCGAGCACGAGCGGGCCACTCTGCGCCTCCGTGAACCGGTGCAGCCCGGTCCGACCACGGCGCACATCCGCTTCCGGGGCGTCCTCAATGACAAGCTGCACGGCTTCTACCGCTCCACCTTCAAGGACTCCGCCGGCGTTGAGCACACCATCGCCACCACCCAGTTCGAGTCCACCGACGCCCGCCGGGCCTTTCCGTGCTGGGACGAGCCGGCGCTGAAGGCCACCTTCGCCGTCACCCTGGTCGTGCCCGCGGGCCTCCTGGCCGTCAGCAACGCCGCCGTGCTCGCGGAGGTGCCCACCGACGACGGTCGGCGCCGAGTCACCTTCGAGGCGACGATGAGGATGTCGACCTACCTCGTGGCCTTCATCGTGGGCCCGTTGGCCGCCACCGAGCCGGTCGACGTCGACGGCGTGCCGCTGCGGGTCATCGCGCCGCCCGAGCGCCTCGCACTGGCGCCGTTCGCCCTCGACGTCGGAGCCGCCGCCCTGCGGGCCTTCTCCGACTTCTTCGCCATCCCCTACCCGGGCGGCAAGCTCGACCTCGTCGCCATCCCCGACTTCGCCTTCGGCGCCATGGAGAACCTCGGGTGCGTCACTTTCCGCGAGACGGCGCTCCTCGTCGACGAGTCGCAGGGAAGCCAGGCCGACCTGCAGCGGGTGGCTGACGTGGTGAACCACGAGATCGCCCACATGTGGTTCGGCGACCTGGTGACGATGAAGTGGTGGAACGGCATCTGGCTGAACGAGGCATTCGCCACGTTCATGGAGCTGAAGGCCACCGATTCCTTCCGGCCCGAGTGGGACCGCTGGACCAGCTTCGGGGTCGAGCGAGCCGCCGCCTTCGCCGTCGACAGCCTGGCCGCCACCCGGCCCATCGAGTTCCCCGTCGTATCGCCG
>JBKJUI010000340.1:0-2573 GCA_046590775.1 Acidimicrobiales bacterium | reverse complement strand
GGTCGACATCGGCGGTGGCACCACCGAGGTGGCAGTCATCTCCCTGGGCGGGATCGTCACCAGCCAGAGCGTCCGCATCGCCGGCGACGAGCTGGACGAGGCCATCATCACCTACATCAAGAAGGAGTACAGCCTGGCGCTCGGCGAGCGGACCGCCGAGGAGATCAAGATCAAGCTTGGCTCGGCCTGCTCGCTGCAGTCCGAGCTGTACGCCGAGGTGCGCGGTCGCGACCTCATCACCGGGCTGCCGAAGACCATCGTCACCTCCACCGAGGAGATCCGGGTCGCCATCGAGGAGCCCGTCAGCGCCATCGTCGACGCCGTGAAGGTCACCCTTGACAAGACACCGCCCGAGCTGGCCGCCGACATCATGGAGCAGGGCATCGTCCTCACCGGCGGGGGAGCGCTCCTCAACGGCCTCGACGTCCGCCTGCACTCCGAGACGGGCATGCCCATCATCATCGCCGACAACCCGCTTCACTCCGTCGCCATCGGCGGTGGCCAGTGCCTGGAGGAGTTCGAGGTCCTGAAGGACGTGCTGCTCTCCTCGACCATCCAATGATGCATGCAGTGATGGGGCAGTGATGGCCGCGCCCCGGGGCGGCCAGAGGTCGCGGTTCACGGTGATGGTGCTCGTGATGGTCTGCCTCACCCTCATCACCATCGACACCAAGGCGAACGGCGGCGGCGTGCTGGGCTCGTTGCGCTCGGGAGCCAGAGACCTGCTGGTACCGGCCCAGTCCGGGCTCGGCGAGGTGGCGGCCCCGGTGGCCGACTTCGCCGACGGCCTGGTGAACTCGGGCGACCTCAAGGCCGAGAACCGGCGCCTGCGGGACGAGAACCTGCGCCTGCAGGGCCAGGTCATCCAGGGCGCCGACGCCCAGCGCCAGCTCACGACGCTGCTCGACCTCAACAAGCTCGAGGTGGTCAAGGACATCCCGCAGGTCAAGGCCCGGGTGGTGAACACCGCCCCATCGAACGTGCAGCTGACGGTCGAGATCGACCGGGGGTCGGACGACGGCGTGGCCGCACTGATGCCGGTGGTGGTGGGCAGCGGTCTGGTCGGCCGGATCGAGTCGACCACGGGGAAGACGGCGATCGTCCGGCTCATCACGGACCCGGAGATGAGCGTCGCCGCCCGCCTGGCGCCGAGCGGCGTCATCACCTCGGTGAAGGGCAACGGCGCCGGCGCTCTGTTGAAGGCCGAGGAGATCAAGCCGGATGTGGCGGTGCCCGAGGGCGAGGCCGTGGTCACGAGCGCTCTCGGGGGCGGCTACCCCGACAGCATCCCGATCGGCCGAGTCGTGCGGGCCGAGGCAGTGGCCGGCGTCTCCTACCAGCGGGTCGAGGTCCAGCCCGTCATCGACTTCGGGCGCCTCGAGTTCGTCAACGTGCTGCAGCGGCGAGGCCCCGGTCCGACCGAGAAGGCCACCACCACCACCACCACCCCGAGCTCGGTACCGACGACGGTCGCGGGCAAGGGCCCGTGATCGCCGGCCTCCTCGGGCGCAACGGGCGCGTCCTCCTGGTCATCCTCGGTGCCGTCATCCTGCAGGCCCCGGTCTTCGACCGCATGCAGGTGGCGCGCTCCCACCCCGACCTGCTCCTGCTGCTGCCTGTCCTCGCCGGTCTCGTGGCCGGACCCGGCGAGGGCGCCTGGGTCGGCTTCCTGGCCGGGCTCGCCGCCGACCTGGCGCTGCCCACGGCCTTCGGGCTGTCGGCGCTGGTGTTCACGCTCACCGGGTTCGTGGTCGGTTCGATCGTGCAGGCCCTCATCGAGGGACCCTGGTGGGTGGTGCCGCTCACCGGAGCCGTGGGAACAGCCATCGGCGAGCTGCTCTACGTCGGCGTGGCCACGGTCACCGACCAGACCCTCGTCCTGCGCGACCCGCTGGCCATCGCCTACGTCGTCGCCGTGGCCAGCGCCGCCAACGCCGTCCTCGCCCTGCCGGTCGCCCTGGCCCTGCGGTGGGCGGTCGGAGCCGACGAGTCCGCGCCGGGCCTGGCCTGATGGCGACGGTCGGGACCACCCGCCTGCGCCTCACCATCGTGGGCGTCGTCGTCGTGTCGCTGTTCGCCGCCCTGCTCACCCGACTGTGGTACCTCCAGGTGCTCGACGCCCCCGAGTTCGTCAAGGCGGCCAAGCAGAACGAGGTGCGCATCCTCTGCGAGCCGGCGCCCCGCGGCCGCATCCGAGACCGCAGCGGCAAGGTGATCGTGGACAACAAGGTGACCACCGCGGTCACGGTCTCGAAGAAGACGGCGGCCGACCTGCCCGAGACCCTGCCCCGCCTCTCGGCCCTGCTGGCCGTCCCCGTCGCCGAGCTGCAGAAGCGCCTGAGCGACCCTCGCTACAGCAACCTGAAGCCGGTGCCGATCGCCTTCGACGTCCCGCCCGAGAAGGTGATCTTCATGAAGGAGAACTCCTTCACCTTCCCCGGCGTCGACGCCGTGCCGCTGGCCAGCCGCAACTACCCGTTCAACCGCCTGGCCAGCCACGTCGTGGGCACCGTCGGCCCCATCACCAAGCGGGAGCTCGACCAGCTGCAGGACAAGAAGGCGGCGGCCAACGG
>JBKJUI010000335.1:0-5443 GCA_046590775.1 Acidimicrobiales bacterium | reverse complement strand
TCGAAGGTCTCGGGGCCGAACCGAGGCATGTTGCCCGGGCCGACCCGGACGGCGGCGGCGATCTGCCGCGGCTCGGCCTGTCCCAGCGACGGGGCGTAGCCGCCGTAGCTGAGGGCGCCGCCGATCCCCGCGGCGCTGTGGCAGGCGGCGCAGTTGGCCCGAAACAGCACGCCGCCCTTGGCGAGGTCCCCGGAGCTGGGGTCGACCTCGGGCAGCGGAGGACCGTCGCCGAGCGACGCCACGTACTCGGTGAGGAGGCCGATCTGCTCGGTTGTGAACACCGGCTCCTTCCGGGCCGGCTGGCCGTCGGCGGCCAGCGGCATGCGCCCGGTGCTCAGGTAGTAGTAGGCGGCCGCCGCACCGGCCTTCTCGAGGGTCGGGCCCCGGTTCGTGCCCCGGCCGTCGAGGCCATGGCAGCTGGAGCAGCCGGTGACGAACAGCTGCCGCCCCGACTCGGCCGGCTCGGCTCCCGGCGCCTGCGCCACCTCGGCTCGAGCCCCGGCGCCGAGCACCGGCCACAGGGCCAGCGCCAGGGCCACCACGCTGAGCATCGCCCACATCCCCGTTCGCCGCATCGTCAGCGCACCAGGAACAGCGTCGCGAACATCGCCACCCACACAAGGTCGACGAAGTGCCAGTAGTAGGTGGCCACGCTCATCGTGTCGCCGACCGGAGCGCGGCTCGTCTTGCCGGTGGCCACGACCACCATGGTGGCCAGGAGGCCGAGGCCGCCGAGGACGTGGGCTCCGTGGAACCCGGTCATGAGGTAGTAGAGCGAGCCGTAGGCGTGGTCGGTCAGCGTGAAGGTGGCCGCGGCGTACTCGGCCGCCTGGTTGGCCAGGAACACCGCGCCCAGGAGGATCGTGAGAGCGATCCAGCGGCGGGTGCCGCGCTCGTCGCCGGCCTCGGCGCGGTGACCGGCCACGTGGACCGTGGCGCTCGAGGCCACGAGGATGGCGGTGAACAGGCCAGCACGGGCCGTGCCGAGCTCGACGCCCTCGGGGGGCCACTCCCCCTTCCCGCCGCGGAGGAAGAAGTAGGCGGCGAAGAGGCCGCTGAAGAACATCAGCTCCGACGCCAGCCACACCACCATGCCGATGCGGACCAGGGAGGGAGCGGCGGGATCCCCCGCCGGCTTCCCCGCGCCCTCCCCGCCGCCCCCGGCCGGTTCGGTGAGGGTGGTGGCGGTCATGCCCCCTCCGCGGCGGCCAGCCGGTCGAGGCGGCGATCGGTGCGGGCTGCATCGCGATCGTCGGCGGCCATCCACTTCGCCAGAACGAGCCCGGCGCAGGCGAGGCCCACGATCTCACCGGCCGCCCACATGACGCCGCCGGCCGCGTGCTGGTCGGAGAGGGCCGCCTGCGGCCCGAGGGAGCGCCCGTACCAGCCACCGGCCAGCAGCCGGCCGGAGCCCAGGATGGAGAGGCCCAAGATGGCGTGGAGGGGCAGGGTGAGGAACACGGCGAGGAGTCGCACGGGGTGGGATGGCCGGGCGGCCACCGGGTCGGCGGCCACGACGGGCCATAAGAAGACGGCGCCGGCGGCGAGGAAGTGGAGGTGCACGGCCGCGTGGACCACCTCGTTGCGCAGCGAGAGCACCAGCAGCGGCGTGAAGTAGAGGGCGAACAGCGAGGCGCCGAACAGGGCCAGGCCGAGCAGCGGGTTGGCCAGGACCCGGGCCACCGGGCCGTGGAGGGCGCGGCGCAGGCGCCGGCGGGTCGCGTCGCCGGTGGTCTGGAGGGCCAGGGTGAGGGGGGCGGAGAGCGCGAGCAGCAGCGGGGCGACCATCCCGAGGAGCACGTGCTGGCCGGCATGGGCGGTGAGCCGCTCGTCGTCGGCTGCGGCCAGGGGCCCCGAGGTGGCGATCACCAGGGCCAGCAGCCCCAGACCGAAGAGCACCGAACGGAAGGCCGGCCATGTTCTGCCCCGGGCCGCGAGCCGCCGGGTTCCGGCCCGGTAGAGGACGGCGGCGGTCCCCACGAGGAGGAGGGCGAGCGGGTCCACCCCGAGGCCGCCCTGGACCTCGGCCAGCCCGCTACCGCCGGGCGGCACCACTCCGCAGCCGGTCGAGTGGCCTCACCCCGTTCACCGCCCGCCACCCTAGGCCCCGGCCGAGCGGCGCCGACCAGCCTCGCTGGGGGTCCGGCTCCCGGTCCCTGGTGGCGGGCGTGGTTGGCGGCCGCAGGCCGGGGTAGGCATCGATCATGGCGCCCTCCGCCGAGCAGCTCGGCCTCCACGTCCTGACCTTCGACGACCCGCTCCGGGCCCGGGAGTACCTGCTCGCCTGCACCCGGATGCAGCGTGACGGCGAGATGGACCTGACCGACGCCGTCTTCCTGCAGCGTGACGCCGAGACGGGCCGGGTCAGGGTCGAGGAGACCGTCGACCCGACGCCGGGCCACTCGGCGCTCGAGGGCGGCTTCTGGGGCCTGCTGATCGGCACGCTCGTCCTCGGCCCCCTCGGCGGGCTCGCCATCGGGGCGGTGGCCGCCGGCGGTGGTGCGCTGGCCGGCAAGCTCATCGACCTCGGGGTTCCGCAGCCCTTCCTCGACGATGTCGAGGAGGCCCTCCCCGCCGGAGCCACCGCCCTGGTCCTGCAGACCGCTCGCCTCGACCCCGAGGCGTGGAGCCGGGAGCTGGGACGCTTCCCCGACGCCCGGCCCCTCTCGATCGACCTTCCCGGCGACGCCCAGTCCCGCCTCACCGAGGGCTTCACCCCGCACCAGGAGATCGAGGTGGTGCGGCGCGCCGACGCTCCACCCCCTTCGTCGGGCAGCTGACAGGCGCCCGCCACGCCTCTCGGTGCGCGGCTCGTGACAGCACCGACGCCTAGGAGTGTCCTGAAGTAGAGCCCACGACACGACTCGGCGCCCGCATCGTCCAAGGTCACATCGGTGGCGTGTGTCGTAGGAGCGAGTACCTCAGGATGCTCCTACGAGACTCCGAGGGCGGCCAGCAGGTCGGTGTGGTGGTCGATCACGTGGTCGGCCTCGGGCCGGTCGGTGTGGTCGTCGAAGACCCCGGCGTAGCGGACGCTGACCCAGCCGGCGGTGCGGGCCCCGGCCACGTCGGTGCGGCGGAGGTCGCCGACGTGGGCGGTGCGGGCCGGGTCGGGGTGGCCCAGGCTGGCGGCGGCGTGGGCGAAGATCTCTGGCGCCGGCTTGTAGGAGCCGACCTCGTCGCTGAACGACCACCCGTCGAACAGCTCGAGCACGCCGAAGCGGTCGAGGTGGTGGCGCAGGGCGACCGACGGGGTGAGGCCGACGTCGCAGACGATCCCGAGGCGCAGGCCGGCCTCCTTCACGGCGGCGAGGACCTCGGCCACCCCCGCGGTGAGCCGCAGGCTGGCCCCACCGGCCGAGCGGACCAGCTCGTCGACCAGCCGGTCCCGCAGGTCGTCGGGGACGGTGAGGCCCAGCTGGTCGAGGCAGTGCTCGGCGGTGCGGGCGGCGGTGAACTGCTCGTTGGCGTGCCAGGCCTTCAGGTAGGCCTGCCAGGCCGAGGCGTGGGCTGCGTCGAGGGCCGCCCGCCCGACGGCGAACCCGGCCCCCTCGAGCAGGCCCAGCCATGCCGTCAGGCGGTGGTCACGCACCTCGGCGGGGTCGTCGACCACCAGGGTGTTCCAGTAGTCGAACGTCACCGCCTCGATGGCCACGGCGGCGACGCTACGCAAGTCGGTGAGCCAGAGCCGGTCGAGCCTCACCGGCGCTGCGTCTGCCCACTTCTGGGGTCTCCCGGGACCAGAGGGGGGCAGACCCGAGGGGGGGAAGGGCGGTCGGCATAGCGTCGGGCCGTGCGCGGCGTGCTGCGAGTGCTGGTCGCGGTCGCTGCCCTGTCGGCCGTGGTCCTCGCGACAGCGCCTCCGTCGGCTGACGGCGCGGCGACCGCCTGCGCACCCGGATCGCCGGCCGTCATGAAGGGGATGGTGGCGGCGGCCGACGCTCGCACCTACAAGGTGCTGCCGTTCCAGGTGACGGGCGGCACCACCAGGGTCGAGCTGACCTACGACTGGACGGACCCGGTGCCGTCGACGCCGCTCACGGCGACCGTCGTCGACCTCGGCCTGTGGGACGGACGAGGCCATGGCCGGGCGGACGGGTTCCGCGGGTGGTCGGGCAGCCGGCTTGGCCGGACGTCGAAGGGTCAGCCGCCGGTGTTCGTGCAGCAGGATGTGGCCGCCAAGGGCTACCTGCCTCGGCCCGTGGGCCCGGGCACGTGGTGGGTGGACCTCGGCTTCGGGGCCGTGGGCCCGGCTGGCGCCACGTGGACGGTGACAGCCCGCTGCACCGCCCCGGCGACGGGGCCGGCCTTCGTGCCGCGGCTGGTCGACCCGAGGCTCCTGGCCTCACCCGGCCCCGGTTGGCATCACGCCGACTTCCACGTCCATGGGCCCCACTCGAACCTGGCGGCCCCGGAGTGGCAGGCGCTGGCCGACGAGGCCAGGAGCCTCGGCCTCGACGTGGTCCCGGTCACCGAGTACGTCACCAGCCAGCACTGGAGCGAGCTCGGGCCCGTGCAGGAGGCCAACCCCGACCTCGTGATCTGGCCGGGACGAGAGATCATCACCTACTTCGGGCATGCGAACAGCCTCGGCGAGACGCCATCGGTCCTCGAGTACCGGCACGGCTTCGAGGGGGTGCGGCTGCGGGACATCCAGCGGGCGACGCGGGCCGACGGGGCCCTGTTCCAGGTGAACCACCCGACCAGCTTCCCGGGACCCGCCTTCGCCAGCTTCTGCCGAGGCTGTGAGTTCACCCTGGGAGACGACATCGACTGGGACGCCGTCGACACGATGGAGGTGCTGACCGGACCCGTGCTGGTCGACAGCAGCCTGCTCGGCGGGCCCGGACTGCCGCCGCTGGTCGAGAACCCCTTCATGCGACCGGCCATCCAGCTGTGGGAGCGGCAGCTGCGCGCCGGCCACCGCATCACCGGCGTGAGCGGAAGCGACTCCAAGGGCGTCGAGGCCCCGGGCCAGCGCTACGGCAGCTCGGCCACCGCCATCTGGTCCTCGGTCCTGTCACGACCGGCCATCGTCGACGCCCTCCGGGCCGGCCACGCCTACGTCCGCACCCGCGGCGTGGCCGCCAGCCCGGAGGTCGAGGTCAGCGCCGCGGGGCCCGACGGCCGCCGGGCCATCGTCGGCGACACGGTGGTCGCCGACACGGCGACCATCGACGTCACCGTCCGCGGTGGCCAGGGCCAGGCGCTGCAGGTGAGCCGCGACGGCTCGACGCTGGGCCTCCTGCCCGTCCCCATCACCAGCGACCCGTTCACCTACAGCTTCCCGGCCTCCCGCCAGCCGTCCTCCGGCCCGCTGGGCACCTTCTACCGGGTCGACACCGCCGACCTGCTCTCCCTCACGACCATCGGCGGACCGATCTTCCTCGCCGATCAATCCGCGGCGAGCCCGCCCGCGCCGGCGTCGGGGGGACCGGCCGCC
>JBKJUI010000240.1:0-7184 GCA_046590775.1 Acidimicrobiales bacterium | reverse complement strand
CCAGGATGCCGTTGTAGAGCCGGGTCATCGTGGCCTGGCGCACGGCGCCGTCCCGCACGGCGGAGGCCCGCTGCCGAAACGAGGCCAGCTCCTCGTTTCGGCACCGTGCCTCCGCCGTGCGGGACGGCGCCGTGCGCCAAGCCACGATGACCCGGCTCTACAACGGCATCCTGGTGATGACCGGCGCACTCGGGACGGCCGGCGTCTACTGGGTGGGCAGCCGCGCCGTCATCTCCGGCTCGCTGCAGGTCGGTGGCCTCACCGCCCTCGCCGCCTACGTGGCCCGCCTCTACTCGCCCCTGACCGACCTGTCCGGCGCCCGGGTCGACCTGCTCACCGCCCTCGTCTCCTTCGAGCGGTGCTTCGAGGTCCTCGACGCACCGACCGCCGTCGCCGAGAAGCCGGACGCCTTGGCGCTCGATCGGCCGCTCGGCCGGCTCGAGGCCAGAGAGCTCTCGTTCCGCTACCCGGCGCCGGAGACGAGCTCGATCGCCTCGCTCGAGGTCGAGGACGCAGCCGACCTGGCCCAGGGACCGTCCGACTGGATCCTTGGCGACGTCTCCTTCACGTGTGCCCCCGGCACGATGACGGCCATCGTCGGACCCACCGGCGCAGGCAAGACCACGCTGTTCAGCCTGCTGCTGCGCCTGTACGACGTCACGTCGGGCACCGTCCTGCTCGACGGCCACGACGTGCGCGACATCACGCTGGCCAGCGTGGCCGCCGCCACCGGCGTGGTCACCCAGGACGTCCACCTCTTCCACGACTCGGTCGCCGCCAACCTCCGCTACGGCCGGCCGGAGGCCACCGACGCCGACCTGGTGGCCGCCTGCCGTGCCGCCCGCATCCACGACCTCATAGCCAGCCTGCCCGACGGGTACCGGACCCTGGTCGGCGAGCGCGGCTACCGCTTCTCGGGCGGCGAGAAGCAGCGGCTCGCCATCGCCCGCGTGCTCCTGAAGGACCCCGCCATCGTCCTGCTCGACGAGGCCACCGCCCACCTCGACACCGAGACCGAGCACCTCATCCAGCAGGCCCTGGCCGAGGCCCTCGCCGGCCGGACCTCGGTGGTGATCGCCCACCGCCTGTCCACCGTCCGCTCGGCCCACCAGATCCTGGTCCTCGACCAGGGCCACATCGTCCAGCGCGGCACTCACGACGAGCTGGTGGCCATCCCCGGCCTCTATTCGGACCTGCACGACCGGCCGGCGGCCGAAGTCGTCCTCCGGCCCACAGCCCCGGGCTGACGGGCTTCGGCCGGTCCTAGAGAGCGACGGCGGCGGCGGTGACGGCTTCGATGATGGGGTCCCAGTCGGTGCCAGGCCTGCGGGTCACGGTCACGAAGTCCTTGGTGCCGAACAGCGAGACAACGCCTTCGACGGACAGGACGGCGGCGGCGAACGCATCCCCGGCCGCCTCGGCCTCGGCGCTGGTGCGGAAGCTCACCGTGCCCGGGAGGGTCGTGTCGAGCTGGAACTTGAGGGCGTTGGGGTTCGGGCTGGCGTTCGTCAGGGGCGTGGCGGTGGCCATCCGACGCAGCGTACGACGGTCACGGAGCTCGTCGGACACCAAATGATTGCTAAGTTGTACTAAGGAAGGGGTCCGAGCCTGCCGATGAGAGTGCGTGACCGATGCCGACGTGGCCGGGTTCGAACGCCTGGCTCGCCCGCTCCTCGAGCTCATCCAGCGCGTCACGGGCCTGGAGACGACCTTCGTCACCCAGATCGACTGGGCCTCCCAGCAGCAGGAGATCGTGTTCGCTCTGAACACCGCCGATCTCGAGGTGACCGAGGGGTCTGTCCGCGACTGGTCCGAGACGGTGTGCCGGCGCATGCTCCTCAGCAGCAAGGAGCACACCTCGGACGCCGTCACCGACCTTCCCGGATCTCTCGCCGTCGAGATCGGCATGCACACGGTCTTCGTCGTGCCGATCACAGCCGATGACGCCATCCTCGGGACGGTGTGCGGCGGCAGTCGCCAGGCCGTCGACCTCGACCCTGACGCCATGGCGATCATCCGGCTGGTGGCCGAGAGCATGACGTTCCAGATGTCACTGCTGGTGGAGGCCCGGGTGCAGCGCGAGCGAGCCGAGCAGGCGGAGGTCCACGCCCTCACGGACCCCCTCACCCAGCTGGCCAACCGGCGCGCCTTCTCCGCCCGCTTCGAGGAGGAGCTGGCCCGATCGGGCCATGAGCGCCTTCCGGTGGCTCTGCTGATCATGGACGTGGACAGCTTCAAGGCCGTGAACGACACCTATGGACACGGTGGCGGTGACATGGTCCTGCAGGCTCTTGGCGAGGTTCTCCGGCGGACCGTGCGCTCCCGCGATGTCCCGGCTCGGCTGGCCGACGACCAGGGCACAGGGTGCGTCAGTGCCCGTCTCGGGGGCGATGAGTTCGCCCTGCTGCTGCCTCAGGGCAGCGCCGGAGCGGCGGCGACGGTAGCGGCACGCATCGCCGCCGAGTTCGGCCGGGCCACGGGCGAGCTCGGCATGCCCTGCACCCTCAGCATCGGCATCAGCACCACAGAGTCCGCCCCGCTGGCCGAGCTTCTCGACGCCGCCGACGAAGCCCTCTACCGCAACAAGGCCAGCGGCAGGGACCGAACCATGCTCTGGAGCTTCTGCGCCTGAGCCCGCCTCGGAACCTCTCAGTCGAGGGTGGCCGAAACCTCGTCGACCGCGGCGCCCACCGCGGCGTGGATCGCCTCGAGAGTGCTCAGCGCCGACGTCTCGCCGCCCTGGAACAGCCACTCGACGTAGATCGTCGCCCGCGGTGCCCTGGGCTGGGCCACGAGGGGCTGCATGGTGACGGGGTCGTGCTCGACGCCGTTGATGAAGACCCCTCCGGTGAGGCCGGCGCCCATGCCGGGCGGACGAGGGGGAGGTGCCGCGGGAGCGGACTCCGCCACGATCGGACCAGCCGGCTCCGGCGGCGGCTCGGGCGCGGCCTCGGTGCGGGGCTCGAGGTGCTGCCACTTGTCCTCGACCAGGAGGTCGCGCAGCTGGGCCAAGCCCGGCACCGAGAACGGCTGGTGCCTGGCGATGGTCTCGGCGAGGTCCGGCCGGTTGAGGCGGACCCCGGGCATGTTCTTGTCCACCGAGGCCTCGAAGCCGGCCTCCCAGGGCGAGAACGGGTAGTGGGTGTGCGCCTCACCGCCGCCGCTCAGAGCCACGACACGTTCAGCCAGGTGGTCGAGGGCCGACCGTTCGTTGTCGAGGAAGGCCTTGATGTTGGCCCGGAGGCTGGGCGAGACCCGCTGCTGCTCCAGAGCGGCCTCGTAGAGCGTGCCGATCATCGACAGCTGGCGGTCGGCCTTCTGCAGCACGGTCCGTGCATCATCCATCGTCGGAGTTTCCCACCTCAGCCCCGCCTTCCAGCAGTCCGACGCGGCAGGCGACGGCGGTGCCCGCCCTCAGGCGCGGGCGTGGGCGGCGATGTAGGCCAGCACCGACGAGTAGTCGTCGTCGCCCAGCCCGTCCCCGACGGCCTGGTCCAGCCAGCCCCGGGCCGCCGCCGCCAGTGGGAGCGACAGTCCGGCGGTGGTGGCTGCGGCGAGCACGAGGTCGGCGTCCTTGCGGGCCAGGGCCAGGCCGAAGCGCAGCGGCAGCTCCTCGGCCTCCAGGGCGGGCCGGCGGCGCTCGGCCTGTGCACCCAGCGGTGTGGCCGACAGGACCTCCAAGGTCGCCTCCCTCGGCAGGCCGAGCCCGTCGCCGAGGGCCAGCGCCTCGCCGAGGAGGCCGAGGACGCCGAAGAGGGTGGAGTTGGCCACGAGCTTCGCCGCCGACCCGGCCCCGACCGGGCCCACCGGCACGATCCGTCCGAGCGACGACAGGACCGGCTCCGCCCGCACGTGGTCGCCGCCGACGAACACGGCCAGCGTGCCGCCCTCGGTCTCGGAGAGGCTGCCGAGGACCGGGCAGTCGACCAGCTCGACGCCATCGGGCATGCGCCCGGCCAGCTCGGCCACGGCCGCAGGCCCGACGGTGGCCATCTGCAGCAGCAGCGCTCCCGCCTCGGCGCCGGCCAGGACGCCCTCGGGCCCTGCCGTCACGGCCTGGAGCGCGGCGGGGTCCGACACCATCGTGATCACGAACTGGACCTGCCGCGCCGCGTCGGCCGGCGTCGCCGCCGAGGCCGCCCCCTGCTCGACGAGGTCATCGACGGGACCACGGGACCGGTTCCACACCACCACCTGGTGCCCGGTGGCCAGCAGCCGACGGGCCATCCCTCGCCCCATGCCTCCGAGACCCACGACCGCGACACGCGCCACCCGCACCATCCCCCTCGTCGACCCTGAGCGTCGACACCGTACGGCACCCCGCTCGGGCGTGGGCCAGGATGGAGCGATGGACAGCCAGGAGCTGCAGGTGCGCACCGGCGACCAGCTGGTCACGGACCTCACCCTGCGGGTGGAACGTTTCTGCGGTGGAAGGGGTGACGGCTTGGTGCACGTGTTCGTGCCCCATGCCACTGCCGGGGTCGCCCTGCTCGAGCTCGGCTCCGGCAGCGACCAGGACCTCGTCGAGGTGCTGAGCCGACTGCTGCCCCGCGACGACCGCTGGCGCCACCGCCACGGGTCGACCGGCCACGGCGGCGACCACCTGCTCCCCGTCTTCGTCAGCCCCTCGCTCTCGATCCCCGTCCTCGACGGTAGGCCCGCCCTCGGCACCTGGCAGTCGATCGCCCTGGTCGACCCGAACACCGACAACCCCGACCGCCAGGTGCGCCTGAGCTTCCTGGCGGGCTGATCCTCCAGTCGGATCAATCCGCAGCCGCCGTCAGGTCCGAAAAGGACGTGTGGGGAACCTGTCGAGCTGGGAGCACGGCGAGCAGCTGTTGAAGAGGATCGATGCGGTGCTCGCTGAGTGCGGCCAGGCGCCACGCCGCCCCCGGCCCGGCAGGCCGCCTGGCCGCCCAACCTGGAGCGGACCCAGCTGGCTGCACGACGGGCGTGCCGGCAACGCCTTCGGCCGTGTCCGAGCACCGCAGGACGTGAGCGAGAGGCAGCGCGACTCGTAGGGCGCGTGCTCGCTCAGGGACTGGCCGGCGGGAGGTCACGGATCCACTGGGGATCGAGGCTGACGCGGCCGACGCTCTGGGCCCCTCCCGGTGACCCCAGCGTGGCGAAGAAGTCGCGGTTGGCCTTGGTGTAGTCCTTCCACTGGGCCGGGACATCGTCCTCATGGAAGACGGCATCGACCGGGCACACCTCGCACGCTCCGCAGTCGACGCACTCCTCGGGGTGGATGTAGAGCATCCTGTCGCCCTCGTAGATGCAGTCCGTCGGGCACTCCTGCACGCACGACTGGTCCTTGCAGTCGACGCAAGGCTCCGCGATCACATAGGCCATCAGGTCTCCTAGCTCGAGCAAACGGATCTCGTCGTCTACCCGTCGGAAGGATATCGACCGCCCGCAGCGTCAGACCCTGCTCGGCTCGTGGAGCTGTGTCAACCGACGAGCGGTGTGGGGCGTCTGTGCAGGCAAGCGGGTGTCGACCAAGCAGGGGAGCAGATCAGGTGGAGCGAAGGACAAGGCGGTTTGTGGCAGTCGTCGTCGTGGTCCTGCTGGGCCTTCCGTGGCCCGTGCACGCCGCAGGGGCCCTGGCGGGCTCGGTCGACCAGAGCTTCGGCAACGGAGGCGTGTCGCAGACCGACATCTCCGGGATCGACATCGGGGCCGACGTGCTCGTGCAGCCCGACGGGAAGGCCATCACCATCGGCTTCGCCGATGGCGACGGCGTCCTGCTCCGGCACCGGGTCGACGGCAGCCTGGACACCTCCTTCAGCGGCGACGGAGTCGTGCGCACCTCGCCGCCGGCCATCCTGCAGGCGGGCGCGCTGCAGGCCGACGGGAAGATCGTCGTCGTCGGCTGGACGGGCGCGCTCGACGACGTGGCGGTGTTCAGGTACCTGCCTTCGGGCTCCCCCGACCCCACCTTCGGGCCCGGAGGCTTCGTGCAGACCGACTTCGGCCGCGTCGACTATGCGTTCGCCGTCGCCATCCAGGGCGACGGCAGGATCGTGGTCGCCGGTCGGAGCGGTGACGCCCTCGCCGTCGCCCGCTACCAGACGAACGGGGTGCCCGATGCTGGCTTCGGCACCGCCGGCAGGACGACCACGACCTTCGGCGCGGGCACGTCGTCCGAGGCCAGCTCGGTCGGGATCCTCTCCACCGGCGCCATCGTCGTCGGGGGCCGGACGGGCCCGAGCGCCACCGGTGACGTGTCGATGCTCCTCGCCCGCTACACCGCCGGCGGGTTGCTCGACGGCACGTACGGCGTCGGCGGCCGGGTGTCCGCGGCGAACAACCGCATGGACCTCGTGAACGCCCTGGTGGTCCAGCCGGGTGACCGGGTGGTCGTCGCCGGGGAGTCGGGCTCCGAAATGCAGAGGGTGTCGCGGCTGGCCCGGTACCTGGCCAGCGGGTCCCTGGACCTGACGTTCGGCAGCGCCGGTTCGACCTCGGCTCTCCTCGGCGCGTCGAGCGCCTTCCAGGACCTGGCCGTCGACGGCAGCGGCAGGCTCGTGGTCGTCGGTTCCGTCGCCTACGCCGCCCCGGGAGCGGAACCGGGACCGTTCGCCTTCATCTCGGTCTCCCGCTTCACCGCCGACGGCATCGTCAACAGCGCCTTCGGGTGCGCCGGTACGACCCAGGTCGAGCTGGCCGCCGCCGAGGGCGGCCGCGGCACCGGCATCGCCGTCACCCCCGACGGCCGGATCCTCCTCGGCGGGATCGCCTTCACCGACCCGACCACCGACTTCGGTCGACCCGACTTCGTGCTGGTCAGGATCGCCGCCGACGGTCCGCCGACGGCGGGCTACTGGATCACCCGCAACGACGGCGGGGTCACGCCCTTCGGCGAGGCCGGAGGGTGTGGCTCGCTTCGTGGGCTGCGGCTCAACCAGCCGATCGTCGGTCAGGCCGGGCGGCCGTCGGGCGACGGCTACTGGCTCGTGGCCAGCGACGGCGGGATCTTCGCCTTCGGAGACGCGCCCTTCCTCGGCTCGGCCGGCGGCCTCCCGCTCAACCGACCCGTCGTCGGCATGGCGCCGACGCCCAGCGGCGACGGCTACTGGCTCGTGGCCAGCGACGGTGGCATCTTCGCCTTCGGTGACGCCGAGTTCTTCGGCTCGACCGGCGATGTCCGGCTGAACCGCCCGATCACCGCGATGACGTCGACA
>JBKJUI010000093.1:0-3834 GCA_046590775.1 Acidimicrobiales bacterium | reverse complement strand
GGCAGGAGCGCCCGCCCGGCGGAGGCGGACAGGCGCTGGGCCGACAGCGCCGGCCAGGCCTGGACGGCGCAGAAGGGGGCGCACTGGTCCTGGGTGGCCGACCGGGTGCCGACGTGCACGCAGCACTGGGTGAGGCGCTCCTCGAGCATGGTGCTCATGTCCATGAACGGCTTGACCGTGATTCGCACGGCTCGCTCGCCGAGCATCCGCCGCAGCGCCCGGGCCCGGCCTGGCAGGGCGAGGCGAAGGAGCGACGACACCCCCAGGTCACACTGCTCGCAGACGTCCCGCCACAGGTCGACCACCCGCGGGTGGGACAGGCTCGACTGCTCCGAGAGCAGGCCGAGCAGCGACTCCTTCACCGCCGCCCGCACCTGCCGGGGGATCTCCTGCTCGGCGATGCGGTTGCTCACGAGGTCGAGGTGCTGGCGCAGCCGGTCGACGCCGAGCAGCGAGACCAGCGAGCGCCACGTGCCGGAGTCGTCACGGACGAGGTACCCCACGCTGCAGCAGTGCGGGTGGGAGCAGGGGAGGGCCGTGAGGTCCCGCCACGTGACCCGGCCGCCGGTCTGCGGGCCGAGCCGGGCGAGCACGCCGGTGTGGGTCAGCCGTCGCATCGGGTCGATGGCGCCGGAGCGGCCCGACCCGAACTGGGGCTGGATGGACACGCCGCCCACGTACGGCGTGTCGAGGGCGACCTGGAGGACCTGGCCGATCTCCCCGTCGTTCACGTCGAGGGCGGCGGTCATCGTGAGCGTTGTGAAGACCTCGCGCTCGGAGAGCACCCGCAGAGCCTCGGCCTTGGTGCGGCGCAGGTCGGCGCCCCGGTGATGGCGGGAGGCTTCGGCGCTCACCCCGTCGAACTGCAGGTAGACCTCGACCCGTTCGCGGTGGCGAGCCAGCAGGTCGGCCAGGGCCGGATCGCGTGCCAGGCGGACGCCGTTGGTGTTGATCAGCACCCTGACGACGTCGCGTCGCTCCACCTCCTCGAGCAGCCGAGGCAGCTCGGGGTGCAGGGTCGGCTCGCCTCCGCTGAGCATCAGCACGTCGAGGCGACCGTTCTCCCGGGCGATCCGCTGGTCGAGGTTGGCGAGGACGTCCTCGATGGGCACGATGCCGCGCCGATCGGGGGACGAGTCGGTGAAGCACGTGGGACACCGCAGGTTGCAGGTCTCCACGATGTCCTCGAGGAGGATGCAGGTGTGCTGGGTCTGCATCTCGCCCAGGCCGGTGAGGTAGCCGCCCGGTGCTGCCGCGAAGCTCCCTGGGGTGTCGGGCGTGTGGGCCTTGGTCGGCGCCGTCCAGGTCTCGAGCCAGTCGAGGATCTCGGGGTCCTCGTCGTACAGCGTGCGGATCAGGCCGTGTGCCGCGCACCCACGTTCCAGCCACACCTGGCCGTCCCGCTCGGCCAGCCAACCCGAGAGGCGGGGGACGAGAGCCAGGGGGCGACCCGGGTCCTCGTCATGACAGCGCGGGCAGAAGGCGTTGACGTAGCGGCGGATGCGGTCGCCCCGCAGTGGCATGCCGGCGCTCATGTCGTCAGCCCCCCGTGTTGCTCAGCTGGACGAGGACCACGACGGTGCAGACCCCGGCGAAGATGAGGGGAGCCAGCGCCCAGCCGATGATCAGGCCGAGCCCCCGGCTCCGGCGGGCCATCGAGCCCTGCCGGGCCGTGAGGACGATGCCGAGGACCAGCGGGACGATGAAACCGAGGAGCGCGACAGCCTGAGCCAGCGGGGGGAAGTCGACGACCGAGAACACCGCGAGGCCGAACCAGGGCAGGGCCAGGGTGGCGACGCAGCCGGCGCCGATGCCGAGCCAGACCCACTTCGGCGCGTACCGGCGCCGAGGTGGCGGCGGGCCGGGCGGAGGCGGGCCGGGCGGTGGCGGTGGCGGTGGCCATTGCGGCCCGGTGCTCATGCGGAGGCCCCGACCGGCGCGACCCGGACGGCGACTCGTCGCAGCTTGAGGGCCAGGAGGGGGCTGGCGGCCAGGACAAACCACTGGGACCCGGTGAGGCCGAGCCCGAGCACCTCGTTGGCCCTGGTGAGCTCGACCAGGAAGCGGAAGGCGGCGTAGGCGGCGAGGTACACCGTCAGCAGGGCACCGGGCGTGGCCAGGCGGCCTCGGAGCCGGAGCAGCACGGCAAAGGCGAGCAGGTGGAAGCCGATCTCGTAGAGGAACGACGGGTGCAGCCCGCGCACCGCCCACGGCAGCGACGTCCAGCGGCCGAGGGGCTCGGTGAGGAAGCAGCCGAAGCGCCCACCCGCCATGCCCAGCGCCACCGCCGGGGCGAACAGGTCGCCGGTGGGCCGGTCGTAGCCAGCCAGCCGCTTCCCGACGAGCGCCCCCGCATAGGCGCCGGCCAGGCCCCCGAGAACGCTCTTGGCGCCGTAGCGCCAGGCGTCAGCGAGGGGCGACGACCCGACGTCGCTGACGAAACGCACCAGCCCGGCCGCCCGCATGCCGATCGCCCCGCCCACCAGGGTGCCGGCGACCACCTCGAGGATCCGGTCGTCGAACGGCCCGGCACGGCGCACCTGGGCGGCGAAGACCAGCCCAGCCAGGACGACACCGACGGCGACGAACATCGCGTGCACGGCGTCCCCGTGCTCGGCGACGAGGACGGCGCCCATCGCCGCAAGGTAGGGGACCCCGATGGTCCCGGGGTGGATGCCCGGCGCTGCGCTACGGGCTGGTGCTGATGGAGCGAAGGCCGGCCAGGGTGACCTGGACGAGACGGTCGACGGCGGCCTTGGAAGGCATGCTGCGCGCTGCACCGAGGGCGTGGAGGCAGTAGCTGGCGAGCTCCACGGGGGCCACGTCGTCGCGGACATCCCCAGTCGCAGCCGCCTGGGTGAGGAGGCCTTGGAAGAGTTCGCGGAGCCGCTGCTCGGCTCGCGCCGCGTGCTCACCTCGGTGGAGCGCTGCGGCGACCTCACCGCCGGGGTGGCGGCCCGACTCGGAGCCGATGCGTGCGTAGGCCTGCAGCACGGCGTCGAGCCGGCGACCGGGTCCGCCGGCTTGGGCACTGACGTGAGTGAGGTGATCGAGATGGGTGGCGACCAGCCGCTCGTGCCAGGCGAGCAGGATCGCCTCGACGTCGGGGAAGTACTTGTAGAGCGTGGCTCGTCCGATGCCGGCCTCGGCAGCGATCTGCGACATCGTCACCGACAAGAGCCCGGACCGGGCCACCAGCGCAGCGGTGGCGTCCAGGGTCGCGTTGCGAACGGATCGGCGATGCTCCTCGATCGTGTCGTTCCAGAGCCTCGGCATCCCATGGATCGTACGTCGTGGTCAGGGTGGCGACATACTGACTTGACAGCGACAGAGTGTCTCGCTAAGAGTTACCGTTCTGCAGAAGGAGGGCGACCATGCCCCACGGGCGACACGATCCCGTCCAGCGGGTCAACGACAAGCACGGTGACGAGCTTCTTGCCGTGGCGCGATCGCTCGGGGGCCATCCCGAAGCCACCTCGGCGCGGGCCGAGAGCATCGACGGTGACGGCATCGACGTCGTCCTCACCACCCCGACCGGGTCGGTCGAGGCGAGGCTCTCCTTTCTCGAACCTGTCCTCGACCCACGCCGGATGCGAGCGGCGTTCAAGGACCTCACCCGGCGGGCTGCAGAGCTCTGATCAGGCCGGCTCGATGAACTCGAGGTCGAGCTCGATCTTGACGGTGTCGCCGAGCAGGCTGGTTCAGGTGCCGAAGGCTGCGGCAAGTCCTCGGTCGTAGGTCCACAGCTCGTCGACCTGATGAACGGCGCAGGTGGCCAAGTGCACCAGGTCACGAGCGGTGAGGGCGGGATGGCGAACGAGTAACCGTCGTGCC
>JBKJUI010000227.1:0-6012 GCA_046590775.1 Acidimicrobiales bacterium | reverse complement strand
AAGGCTCAGCGGCCGTCGATCATCGTCGGCAACGGGGCGCGAGGCGCCGAGGCGGACGTCGAGGCGCTGGCCGAGCACCTGGGCGCCCCGGTCATCAGCACCTTCAAGGCGAAGGGCCTGGTGCCCGACGACCACCCCTGGTCGTGTGGCGTGCTCGGCCGCAGCGGCATCCCAGTGGCCTCGATCACGATGGGCAAGAGCGACTGCCTGCTCGTCCTCGGTGCCTCGTTCTCCGACCACACCGGCATCGCCACCTACGTCCCCACCATCCAGGTCGACCTCGATCGGATGACCCTCGGAAAGTTCCACCCGGTCGAGGTCCCCCTTTGGGGCGAGATCGCCCGCACCTGCGGCCTCCTCATGGACGCCCTGCCCCGGGCCGAGCGCCCGGAGCAGGCCAAGGCCATCGCCCACCGGTGGGCTCACTGGCGGCGGGAGAAGGCCCAGCGCGCCGCCCTGGTCGGCGACGGGCTGCACCCCGCAGCCGTCTTCGCCGCCCTCTCCGACATCGTGCCCGAGGACGCCGTGATCGCCGTCGACGTGGGCAACAACGCCTACAGCTTCGGTCGCTACTTCGAGACCCGCCGGGGCCAGCACGTCCTGATGTCCGGCTACCTCGGGTCGATCGGCTTCGGCTTCCCGGCCGCCATGGGTGCCTGGGCCGCCACCCGCGACAGGAGGAAGGTGGTGGCCGTCACCGGCGACGGCGGCTACGGGCAGTACCTGGCCGAGCTCACCACGGCCGTGCGCCACGCCATGCCGATCCTGCACGTGCTCCTCGACAACGGCGAGCTGGACAAGATCAGCCGGGAGCAGCTCGGCGCCCTGCGGCCGGTCTGGCAGACAGGTCTGACCAACCCGGACTTCGCCGAGTACGCCCGGTTGTGCGGGGCCGCCGGGTTCACCGTCACCGACCCTGCCGACCTCCACCCCCGCCTGACCGAGGCGCTGGCCGTCACCGACGGCCCCGCCCTGGTCCACATCCGCACCGACCCCCGCTGGGTCTGACGTCCCGACCGTCCTCATCAGAAGGCGTCAGGCCGGCGCCCCGCTTCCCGGGACGGCGGATTGCGGCGAACCGGTCTGTGGAGTCTCCCCGGTGTCAACCAAGGCTTGGGCTACGTCTCTGAGCTTGATGTTGAGGTGCTGGGAGGCTCGCCGCAGGATGTCGAAGGCCTGGTCGGCGGTGATGCGTTCGCGCTCGATGAGGATCCCTTGGGCTTGGCCGATGACCGCTCGGGTGAGGAGGGCGGCCTGGAGGTTGCCGAGCCGCTGGGTCTCCTCGTCGTGGGCTTGGGCGGTGGAGAGGGCTTGTCCGGCGAGTCCGGCCAGGATCAGGCCCTTGGCTCGGTCGATGACCCCGAAGGCCTGCGGGTAGCGGGCGTACAGGTTGAGGGCGCCTTGTGTCCCTCTGCCTGACAGGCTCAGCGCCAACACGCCTCGGACACCGGCCGCCGTCGCTTCGGGTGCGTACAGGGGCCAGCGGGCGTCATCAGCCAGGTCACCGGCGTACAGCGTGCCTCCGTGGGCGATGACGTCCAGGCAGGGGCCTTGCTGGTGGCGGTTCTGGAGGGCGTCGACCTCGATCACGATCGGGTCGGTGTGCGCCGGGGTGGTGACGGCGTCTCCGTCGAGCAGGAAGATCCCGGCGAAGTCGCAGCCGTCGATGGTGTCCACTGCGAGCTCGACCACGAGGTTCAGGGTGTCGGCAACAGCTCCGGCTGAGAACAGGGCACGAGCCGACTCCGTGAAGCCCTTGGTGAGCGCCTCGGTGAGATCCTCGTGCGTGCGAGAGGGATCCGTCTCGGCCATGCCCGTCTCCGCTCTCGGTTGGGACGCCGTCCGCCATGGTACGTCAAAGTTGGGGGAGGACCCCCGCAGACGGCTCGATAAGGTACTCTGACGGAGCCTTCTACAGCGAGGGTTCCGTGGGTGGCTCCGGCGCCCAGGTGCAACCTGGAGGTCACGACTTCGTGTCGAAACCCTCGCTGTCGGTCAGCGGCGGTCTGGCGTGCCGGTGGGTATCCCCCTGCCCCCGCGCGCTGGTCACTGCCGATGATCGATCAGGGACGCACCAGGCGCCGGGCCCCTCCGGTTTTTCGCTGCCCTCTGCGCTGCGGGCGTCGTCGTGACCCGTGGTGATGGTGACCTCGAGCGGCTCGAGGTCACGGTCAGCTTCGGGCCGGACGAGGTCGTCGTCGGCGTCCTCGGCGATGTGGATCTCTTCACTGCTCCTGACCTGGGCGCGCTCCTCACCGCTGTTCTCGAACGTGCTCCCGGCGACGCCGTCGTCGACCTTGGCGGCACGAACTTCATGGGAGCTGCCGGGCTCCGGGTCCTGGAGGCCGGGGCGGCGCAGCTCGTCGCCTGCGGTCGCCGGCTCACCCTCCGATCGCCGTCGATCCTTGTCTCGTGGATGCTTGAGATCACGGGGCTGGCCGACATCGTGGACGTCGAGGGCGCCGACCAAGGCCGTGCTCGCCTGGGCCGGGAGCAGACGGCGGCCGTTCCGGGAACACCTGTCACCACCCAGGCCCGGGGTCTCACCGGGCACCTGAGGCGGGTGTCGGCCTTCCCGGCTGATGATGACGTCGTTGATGGCGCATTGGGTCTGGTGGTGGCCCTGGCCCGAGCCACGGTGGGCGGCGCCGACGGGGTGAGTGTCTCGCTCCACCGTCACGGTCGCCTGACCTCGGTGGCGGCCAGCGACCAGACCATCCTGGACATGGACTCCCATCAGTACGCCAGCGGTGAGGGGCCATGCGTGGACGCATCGGTCGAGGGACGCTGGTTCCACGCAGAGGCGCTGGACGAGGAGACCCGCTGGCCGGTGTTCACCCCCAAAGCCCAAGGCCTGGGCATCAACGCCATCCTCTCGACGCCCTTGTTGGTCGAGGATCGACCAGTCGGCGCCCTCAACATCTACTCCCGTACGACCGCGGCCTTCGCCACCCAGGACCAGGAGCTGGCCGCCATCTTCGCCACCGAGGCCTCCCGGCTCCTCTGTCGCGCCGGGGCGGGCGTGACCGACGACGAACTCTCCGACAGGCTAGCCCTGGCGCTGCAGACTCGGCGAAGCATCGCCCACGCCCAAGGCGTGCTCATGGAGCGCGAAGGCATCGGAGCCCAGGAGGCGTACACCCTGCTCCGCACGTTCTCACGAGAGACGAACCAGCCCCTCCGCCAGCGGGCCGCTGACATCGCCGGCTCCACCCGGCGGCTCGCCCCGGCTCCCATACCGGAGCAGAAGGAGGGGCCGTGCCTGGCCAGCTGAGCGACAGCCTGGACCCGGCCCGCCGAGAAGCCGGCCTCTCTCATGGCGACCTTTGGATGCGGTACTTCGAGCTGGGTGGCATGAGCACCGCCCTCGAGCTCGAGGCCTTCCTCTGTGGCGCCCTCCGCCCGACCGAGAGCGACTACAACGTCGTCGCCCACGCCCTCAACGAGCGCTTCGTCGAGCTCGGCGGCAACCACCCCGTCGCCTACTCCGAGGACGGGGACAAGGCACCCGAGGAGGCCACCCCCTGAGCCCCCAACCGGAGCCGCCACCGGTTATGGATGGCTGACCTGGGGTACCTTCCGATCGCCTTCTACAGCGAGGGTTTCGGCGGGCGGGCGGCCCAGTACCTCTGGAGTGCAGAACGTGGTGTCCCGCCCTTCGCTGTCGATCGATGGCCGACCCCTGGACGTGTCGGTGCCTGCAGGGTTCGCCGACGCCTACCAGGACCACCATGGGGCGGTCACCGCCGTAGCTCGGCGAGTCTGCGGTTCTGATCGCGCCATCGATGTGACCCAGGACGTCTTCGTGACCTTGTGGAACGACCCGGAGAACTTCGACCCGAGTCGAGGTTCGCTGCGCTCGTACCTTCTGGTTCTCGCCCATCACAGGGCGGTCGATGTGCTCCGCAGCGAGACCGCCCGAGCAGCCCGCGAGCAGAAGGTCGACGCGGAGTCCCCGCTGGCCCCGACGAAGGTGGACGATCTCCTGCTCTGCAGCGAGGTGGCGACGAGAGTTCGGCTCGCGGTGGCCGGGCTGCCGGTCGACGAGCGGAAGGCGATCATCTCCTCCTTCTACGAGCACCGCAGCTACCAGGCGACGGCCAAATGGCTCGAGGTCCCCGAGGGGACGATCAAGTCCAGGATCAGACGCGGCCTCCAGCGACTCCACCCCCTGCTCAGCGAGATCGGTGACGACGGAGCCGGCGCGGCCGCAGGTTGGAGCTTCGACCCCGCCACCGATGAAGGTGGAGCGAGCCGGTCCTGATGGGCCGGCTCCCCGGTTTCCGGGGCGAGAGCCGCGCTCGGCTCGGGACCTTCGGCTGGCCGGTCGTCTCCTCCTCCGGTCTGCCCGCTCCCGGTTCCCTGAGGAGCCAGAAGTGGGCAGACTGGCTGAGAGCAAGGGAGCCACATGGCAGCACCGAGCGTCGTTCGCCAGGATGTCCTGGGGTTCCGGGTGCGTCGGCATCAGCTGGATCGACCTCCGGGGTCGGTGGCCAGGGCCGTCGACGTCGGCCTTCTCGACTTCGGCGTCCAGGACACGGGGCCCGATGGTGCGGCGTGGGCGCTGGCCGTGCGTGGCGTCGCCGACACCCGGGCCGACGGCCTCGTCATGGCCTGGACCCTGCGGGGGGCACCGCAGGTGTACCGCCGGTCGGAGGTCGCGGCGGTGGCGGTGGCGACGGCGCCCCTGTCCGAGGCTGATGCGGCCAAGCGGATCTTCGACGCGTCCAAGCCGCTGAAGGTCGCCGGCATCCCGGTGCTCGAGGCGCTTCGGGTCGTCGGCCGTCACCTCCAGGAGATCGTCTCGAAGCCAACTGTCAAAGGAGAGGTGTCCGGCCGCCTCACCGAGCTGGTGGACGAGCCCTACCTGCGGTTCTGCCGACCCTGCGACGCCACCCACGTGTACGAGATGCCGTTCCGGCTCGCCGCCCTGCAGGCCGGCCTCGAGCTCGAGCCCGGCACGTCGCCCCCAGTGCTCCGCCGGATCCCAGGGATGCGGCCACCGATCTACAGCCGCCTGGCGGGAGAGGCGGACGCCCGCTTCGACGTAGTCCGCAGCTACCTGCGCTTCTACGGGCCGGCGCGGGTGAAGGACGTCGCGGTGTTCCTCGATGCCGCCGCAAAGGACGTGAAGGCGCACTGGCCGGCGGATGCCGTCGAGGTGGTCGTCAGCGACGCCACGGCCGTCGGGCGGCCGGAGAAGCGTTTCCTGCTGGCCGACGACGTCGACGCTCTGACCGGTGCGGGCGCCGATCGCACCGCTCGCACCGTTCGGCTCGTCGGTCCCTACGACCCCTACCTCCAGCTCCGGGACCGCGACCTGCTGGTCGGCGACGAGGCGCGGCGCAAGGAGCTGTGGCCGGTGCTGGGGCGGCCAGGCGCCATCGTCGTCGACGGTGAGGTCGTCGGCACCTGGCGGCCCCGGACCTCGGCTAAGCGGCTCACCGTGCGCATCCAGCCCTGGGCGCCGCTGAAGCTGCGGGACCGCGCTGGCGTCGAGGAGCAGGCCGGGCTCCTCGCCGTCCACCGCGGCGTCGATCTGGCGGGGCTCGCCGAGGAGTGAGCCGGGCGGCCGCCGCAGGCGGTGTGCCGCTGTGGTGGCATGCCGCTCTTCCGCCCGATCGGCGGCCTCGCCGCCTGACCGGCCTCGCTACCGAAGCTCGCCAAGCTCCCGAATGTCGCACAGCTGGTCGCCCAGCCACTTGGCCACGTCGTTCTCGCGGACGAAGGCGGCGGCCCCGGCCAGGCGGTCCCGGCGCTCGGCGGCGCCCATGGTGAGGGCCTCGAAGATGGCGTCGGCCTGCTGTTGGATGTCGAAGGGGGACAGCGTCACGGCGAAGCGGCCGAGCTCCTCGTGGGCGCCGGCGTTCTCCGACAGCGCCACGACGCCGTCCCGCTGGTTCACCAGGACGGCCTCCTTGGCCACCAGGTTCATGCCGTCGGAGATGGGGTTGACGACGAGCACGTCGAAGAGCTTGTAGGCGGCCACCACCTCGTCGAAGTCGCCCAGGA
>JBKJUI010000082.1:0-2647 GCA_046590775.1 Acidimicrobiales bacterium | reverse complement strand
GCCGCCGCCGGCCGGAGCCGAGATCGGCGAGGAGGCGGTCCAGCGTCGAGGATGCGATCCCCGCCCCCTCCTGGTCCTCGCCCTGCTGAAGGGAGAGCCGGCGGCCGCCGAGGGCGAGATCCTCATCGCGGGAAGCGCTGGTCGCGGTGAGGTCACCGGATGCCGGCGCAGCTGCAAGCGGCAGGCGGCTACGGGCGAGCCAACTTGACGGGAGTGTGGCGTGCCAGCGCCTCGAAGTCGGTGTCGTCCTGCAGTACCTGGACGCCGGCACGGATGGCGATGGCACCGATCAGACAGTCGATGAGCTTGCGGACGGTTTCCCCGCGGCGGCGGCAGGTGCGGTAGAGGGCGGCGGCAGCCTCGTAGTCGGCCGGCACCACCTCGATGACCGAAGCCCTGGCCAGCAGTCTGCGGAGGTCGTTGAGATGGCTCTCGTCTCTGGCGCCCGCGAGGACCTCCATGCGGATCGGGTCGCATGTGGCCATGTCGCCGCCGAGCAGCTCGTCCACTCTCGTGCAGGTCGGGCTACCCGTGTCGCGGAGGAACTCCACCCACGCTGAGGTGTCGACGAGGATCAACCGGTGCGGCTCGTCCGCATGTCGTCCAGGTCGCCTTCCCACCCCGACCCGCGCAGCCGGCGCGCCGCGTCCAGGTCGAGGGGCTCGGCGGCCAGCGTCCGCAGCGCGAAGTTCACCGCAGCCCGCTTGGTCGAGAGGTGGTAGCGGTCCATGACGGCACGGCACGCGTCCTCATCGATGTCAATGTTGGTGCGAGACATACACCCACGATACACCACCTCGGGAACCGTCCGTCCGAGGCGCCGGGCTAGAGATCGGCGGCGTCGACGATCTCGTAGGCGTAGCCCTGCTCGGCCAGGAAGCGCTGGCGGTTGGCGGCGAAGGTCTGGTCGTTGGTGTCGCGGGCGACGATGGCGTAGAACCACGCCTGGCGGCCGTCGCCCTTCGGCCGCAGGATGCGGCCGAGCCGCTGCGCCTCCTCCTGGCGGGAGCCGAAGGCGCCGGACACCTGCACCCCCACCGTGGCCTCGGGGAGGTCGATGGAGAAGTTTGCCACCTTGGAGACGACCAGGAGGCCGACGTCGCCCTGGCGGAACTGGGCGAACAGCTTCTCGCGCTCGCGGTTCGGCGTCTTCCCGGTGATGAGCGGCGCACCCAGGCGCGTCGCCAGCTGCTCCAGCTGGTCGATGTACTGCCCGATGACCAGGGTCGGCTCGCCCGGGTGGCGGGCCAGCACCCGTTCGACCACGCCGACCTTCGACGCAGCCGTGGACCCGACCCGGTAGGCCACATCCGGCTCGGCCAGTGCGTAGGCCATCCGCTCGTCCTGGGTCAGCGCCACCCGCACCTCCACGCACTGCGCCGGCGCGATCCAGCCCTGGGCCTCGATGTCCCGCCACGGAACGTCGAAGCGCTTCGGCCCGATGAGGGTGAACACGTCGGCTTCCCGCCCGTCCTCCCGCACAAGGGTGGCGGTGAGGCCGAGCCGGCGACGCGACTGGATCTCCGCCGTCATGCGGAACACGGGCGCCGGGAGCAGGTGCACCTCGTCGTACACGACGAGACCCCAGTCGAGGGCGGAGAACAGGGCCAGGTGCGGGTACTCGCCCTTCCGCTTGGTGATGAGGACCTGGTAGGTGGCGATCGTGACCGGGCGGATGTCCTTGCGCTCGCCTGAGTACTCGCCGATCTCCTCGGGACGAAGGGAGGTCCGCTCGAGGAGCTCTCGCCGCCACTGCCGCGCCGCCACCGTGTTGGTCACCAGGATGAGCGTCTGCGCCCCCACCTTGGCCATGACGGCGGCGCCGACGATGGTCTTCCCGGCGCCACAGGGCAGTACGACGACGCCCGACCCGGAGGCAAGGAAGCTGGCCACTGCGCCTTCCTGGTAGGGACGCAGGTCGGTGGCGCGCAGCTGGAGCTGGCACGCCGCTCCCTCGCGATGGCCGGCCTGGTCGTCGCACGGCCATCCCAGCTTGACGAGCGCCTGCTTCAGGCGGCCCCGCTCCGCCGCGGGCACGGCCACGGCGATCGGCCCCAGCCGGGCGGTGACCAAGGGTGCTATGGCCTTGGCCCGCACTACCTCCTCCAGGACCGGGAGGTCGGCGAGGTCGACGGCCCGCAGGACGAGGGACCCGGCCGGCGCCCCTCCGCCCTCGGCCGCCGTCTCGGCCTGCTCGAGGACCAGCCGGCCGTACCGGGCCATGGTCTCGGCCACGTCGACGAGCACAGCTGGCGGAACCGGGAACCGGGACCAGGTGGTGAGCGCGTCGACCACGGCCTCGGCGTCGATGCCGGCGGCTCTCGCGTTCCACAGCGCGAGCGGCGTGATCCGGTAGGTGTGCATGTGCTCAGGGGCCGTCTCGAGCTCGGCGAAAGGAGGCGATCGCCGCCCGGCACCACTCGGCCTCGGCGTGGTCGACCTCGAGCAGCAGCGTGCGGTCGGATTGGACGATCAGCGGCCCGCTCATGGGCACTCCATGATGCTCAGGATGCTGTCGAGGGTCAGCGGCTTCTTGCGCCCGGTGTGCTCGCGGATGACGACCACTTTCTCCGTGAGCACACCGGGCGCAAGAAGCCGCTGACCCTCGACAGCATCCTGAGCATCATGGAGTGCCCATGAGCGGGCC
>JBKJUI010000466.1:0-3988 GCA_046590775.1 Acidimicrobiales bacterium | reverse complement strand
GGGCGGCGGCCCGCCGCAGCTTCACGGCCAGCACGTCGACCACGGCCTCCTGGAATGCGGCCGCCACGTCGGCGATCGCCGCCTCGGGGTGGGCCCGCACCCAGCGCAGCACGCTCGTCTTCAGGCCGCTGAACGAGAGGTCGCAGCCCGGCTCGTCGACCAGGCCGCGGGGGAAGCGCACGATGCCCGGGTCGCCGGTGGCCGCCAGCAGGTCGATGGCCGGCCCCCCTGGGTAGCCCAGGTCCAACATGCGGGCGACTTTGTCATAGGCCTCGCCGGCCGCGTCGTCGATGGTGCGCCCGAGCAGCCGGTAGCGCCCGGGCTCGACCACGTGCACGAGCAGCGTGTGGCCGCCGGAGACGAGGAGCACGACCAGCGGCGGCGCAAAGGCGGGGTCCTCGAGCAATGAGGCGTAGAGGTGCCCCTCGAGGTGGTTGACGCCGACGAACGGGAGGTCCCAGGCCAGCGCCAGCGCCTTGGCGCAGGCCACACCGACGAGGAGGGCGCCGACCAAGCCGGGCCCGGTGGTGGCGGCGATCGCGGCCAGCTGGAGGCGGGGCCGGTCGACGCCGGCGTCCGCCAGCGCGGCCCGCACCACCGGTACGACGCGCTCAAGGTGGGCCCGGCCGGCGATCTCAGGCACGACGCCACCGAACTCCTGGTGCAGCTGGACCTGGCTGCTGACCACCGAGCTGACCTCGGTTCGCCCGTCGGCCACCACGGCGGCGGCGGTCTCGTCGCAGCTGGTCTCGATGCCGAGGACCAGCTGCCCCCCGGCCGTCATCGTGGGTGCTCGACCAACGTGGTGCCGGGCACTGCGGCCCACAGCCGGCGGAGGCGCGCGGAGTAGGCCTCGTCGTCGATGTCGTGGGCCCACATGACGATGGCGTCCTCACCGGACTCGAGGTAGTACCCCTTGCGGATGCCGGCGGGCGCCAGCCCGAAGCGGCGGTACAGGCCCTGGGCTGCTTGGTTCGACACCCGCACCTCGAGGGTGAGGTTCTTGGCGCCGACGCGCACCGCCTCACGGGCCAGCACCACCATGAGCCGCTGGCCCAGCTTGTTCCGCTGCCACATCGGGTCGACGGCCAGGGTGGTGACGTGGGCATCCTCCAGGCTGAGCATCAGGCCGGCGTACCCGACGACCTTCCCGTCGACCCGGGCCACGAAGTAGGAGCGGGCCGTCTGCAGGTTGAGCTCGGAGAGGAACAGGCCGAGCGTCCACGGCCGCGGGTACACCTGGGCCTCGATCTGCAGCACCGAGCGGAGGTGGCGGCGGCGCATGGGGACCACCTGGACGCCTAGCTCTTCGGCCACCTGCGGCTGCTCCTCGGGCCGTACCGCCATCAGCGCACCGCCTCGGTCACCGGGACCAGGGGGGATGTCACCGCCTGCGGGCGAAGCACGGTGAAGTTGGCCCGGGCGTCGGGGGCGCGCAGGTAGCGGGCGTGCACGTCACCTGGGTCGATCCCAGGGTCGCCAGCCGCCCGTGCAGCCAACGCCAGCTCGAGCGCGGCCTCGGCCGATGGCATGGCCGGGATCACCTCGGCGCCGACGGCCTCGAGCTCGGCCCGGTAGCGAACGGCGCCATCGCCGACGGCCAGGCTGGGTCCCAGGCGGGCGAGCAGGTCGGCCAGGGCGGACGGCGGGGCGCACGTGGCGGTGGTGACCGGGACGCCGGTCCGGTGGAGGGCCGAGAAGACCTCGCCCCGGCGGGCGTCGACCACGGCGGCGACCGGGCGCCCGGCGTGGCGAAGCGGGTGGGCCAGCACGTCGAGCGACGACACGGGGTGGACGAGGAGGCCAAGCGCCATGGCCAGGCCCTGCACCGTGGCGATCCCCACCCGCATGCCGGTGAACAGGCCGGGGCCGACGTCGACGGCAAGCGCCTCGACGTCGTCGAGGCTGAGCCCTGCGGCACTGCAGGCGGCAGCGATGGCCGGGACGAGCGCCTCGACGTGGCGCCGGTCGCGGTCCACCGAGGACGACGCCCGCACACCCGACTCGTCGCCGAGGGCGACCGAGCACCGGGGGGTGGCCGTCTCGACGGCCAGCAGGAGCGTCATCGGGTGCCGCCCGCGGTCGGGAGGGCGGCGAGGAGGCGGTCACGCCGCGCCTCCCAGGACGCGCCCTCGAGGAACAGCTCGATCATGCGGTCGTCCTCGCCAGGACCCGGCTGGAGCACGACGCGCAGGTGGTCGCCGGGCAGGGCAGCCGCAGCCAGCTCGCCCCACTCGACCACCAGCGCGGTGCCGCCGTCGTCCACCTCCTCGGCGAGCGCCAGCTCCACCGCCTCCTCCGGCGAGGCGAGCCGCCAGGCATCGGCGTGCAGCAGGCGGATGCCGTCGCCGCGATGCTCGTGGACGAGGGCGAAGGTGGGCGAGGTGGCCGGCTCCTCGACCCCGAGCCCGGCGGCGATCCCCTGCACGAGCACGGTCTTGCCAGCGCCGAGCTCACCCGACAGGAGCACGACGTCGCCGGGCGCCAGGTGCGGGGCCAGGGCCGCGCCGAGGGCTCGGGTGCGGCCGGGCGAGTCGGAGGTGGCCGTGACCGGCGGGAGGGCGACCATGCCGTCCGACCACGCTATAGGCGGCCGGCGGCGACAGACGCCGTCCGTCCAGCGACAGTTGTCCGCCGAGAGCTCAGACCCACAGGCGGGGGACCCGGGAGGAGAGTCCGCACACGACCTCGTAGGCGATGGTGCCGAGCCGCTCGGCCCACTCCCAGGCAGTGATCTCCTCCTCGCCCTGCCGGCCGATCAGCACGCACTCGTCGCTTTGACCGACCACGGCGCCCGGGCCGCAGTCGACCAGCAGCTGGTCCATCGTGACGGTGCCGACGACGGGGCAGCGCCGCCCACCGAGCAGGACCTCGCCGCCGGAGGCGCCGTACCGCCGTGGCACGCCGTCGGCGTAGCCGATCGGGATGGTGGCGACGACGGTGTCGTGCGTCGCTGTCCACCGCAGACCGTACGAGACGGCTTCGCCGGCAGGCAAGGGCTTCACGAACGACACCTCGGCCTTGAGCGACAGCGCCGGCCGGAGGTCGAGGATCCCGGCCAGAGCCGGCGATGGGGCCAGGCCGTAAAGGGTGATGCCGCACCGGACGAGGTCGAGGCGGGCATCCGGATGAGCGAGGAGGCCGGCCGAGTTGGCGGCGTGCAGGACGTCGGGACGGATGCCCTGCGCGGCCAGCTCGGCGACGACGGTCTGGAACCGGGCCAGCTGGGCGACCGTGTGATCTGCCCGCTCCGGCTCGTCGGCCACGGCGAAGTGGGTGCAGAGCCCCTCGAGGTGCAGCTCCGGTCGCTCGACGACGCCCCGGGCCACCGCCACCGCGTCGTCGGGGGACGCCCCCACCCGGTGCATGCCGGTGTCGACCTTCACGTGCACGCGCAGCGGCTGTGACAGCCCGGCCGCCGCCCGGGCCGCGGCCTCGACGCCCTCCTCGGTGTAGACCGTCGGCCGCAGGTCGGCCGCCACCACGGTGCCCATGGCCGAGGGCCGAGGCTCGGACAGGACCAGCACAGGCACGGCGATCCCGGCCCGCCGCAGCACCTCCCCCTCCTCGACCAGCGCCACCCCCAGCCAGGTCGCCCCGCCGGCCAGCGCCGCCTTCGCGGCCGGCACCGGCCCGTGCCCGTAGCCGAAGGCCTTCACGACGGCCAGCAGCGCGGCTTCGCCGGCCAGCTCCTTGAGCAGCCGGGCGTTGTGGGTGATGGCGCCGGCGTCCACCTCGGCCCAGGTGAACCTCACGCTCACTGTGTCTCCCGCCGATGCATCGGCGGCCCCTGGACCACCTGGCTTCCCTCCTCGCTCCTTCGCCTCGCCCAAAGGGCTCGCCTCCCCCGCTCATCAGTCCAGCCAGGCGGGGGACCGCCTCGCCGGCTCACTCGCTCCGCTCGCCTGGCCTCCCGCCGATGCATCGGCGGCCCGGGCAGAACGCCGCGCTCCGACCCCCTCAGCTGTTCCATCATCGCCGCGTCGCC
>JBKJUI010000393.1:0-8194 GCA_046590775.1 Acidimicrobiales bacterium | reverse complement strand
CTCCGACTGGGCGGGTTACGTCCCGCCCGGAGAGGGCGCAGCTGCAAGGCCTGGAATGGGACCGTGCCGATCAGCGGCGTAGCGGCAGGGGCCCAGCGTGAACAGCTGGGCGCGGTCGAGGTGGACGAACGACAGGGCTCAGACGGCCACCCAGCTGGCGGGGCCTCGCCGGGTTGCGGTCGTCAAAGTGGACACCCTGGGGACACAGGGTTCCGGCGGCAGCCCGGGGATGCGAGGTTCCAGCCAGTCTCGCCGGGGGAGCCCGGACCCGGCGGCTGTTGAGCGCCACTCTGGATGAGCACGCCAGCCCCTCCGGCGACCTTGGCTACCCTTGTGGCTACCCTTCGGCCAGGCGGAGGCGAGAATCCCGCTTGTTCGCTGGGGCTGGCTCCGGGGCTGGGATTCGAACCCAGAACCTAACGGTTAACAGCCGTTTGCTCTGCCGTTGAGCTACCCCGGAAGGGCCCCGGGACTGTAGCAGGAGGGCCCCTCGGGCCAGGCCCGCCTACTCCTCCTCGAGGAACTCCTTGAGGCGCTGGCTGCGGATCGGGTGGCGGAGCTTGGCCAGGGTCTTGGCCTCGATCTGGCGGACCCGCTCCCGGGTGACTCCGAACTCCTTGCCCACCTCCTCGAGCGTGCGCATCTGGCCGTCGTCCAGCCCGAAGCGGAGCCGCACCACAGCCTGCTCCCGCTCGTTGAGCTCGGACAGCGCCTGCTTCACGGCCTCGTTCAGGAGCGTGCGGGTGGCGGCGTCGGCCGGCATCTCGACCGAGTCGTCCTCGATCGTGTCGCCGAGGGAAAAATCGTTCTCGTCGCCCATCGGGGTCTCGAGGCTGACCGTGTCCTGGTTCAGCTTGAGGATCTCCCGCACCCTCGCCTCGGACATGGCCACGGCCAGCGCCAGCTCGTCGATGCTCGGCTCGTGCCCGGTCTCCTGGTGCATCTGGCGCTGCACCCGCACGACCTTGTTTATGGTCTCGACCATGTGGACCGGAATCCGGATGGTGCGGGCCTGGTCGGCGATGGCCCGGGTGATGGCCTGGCGGATCCACCAGGTGGCATAGGTCGAGAACTTGAAGCCCCGCGTGTAGTCGAACTTGTCGACGGCCCGGATCAGGCCGAGGTTCCCCTCCTGCACCAGATCCAGGATGGAGAGGCTGCGGCTGCGGTAGCGCTTGGCGATCGACACGACCAGGCGGAGGTTGGCGCGGATCAGGTGCTCCTTGGCCTTGAGCCCGTCGACCACCGCCCGCTCCTCGGCCCGCCGCAGCTGGAAGGGCACCTCCTCCTCGCCGTGGAGCAGCTCGAGCTCGGCCAGACGGCCGGCAGCCTGGGTGCCTTTCTCGATGCGCTGGGCCAGCTCCACCTCCTCGCCAGCGTTCAGAAGCGGGACCTTGCCGATCTCCCCGAGGTACATCCGGACCAGGTCGGCGTACGGCGCGCCGCCGTCCTCCTCGCCGGCTGCGTCGCGGCGCGGCCGGCGCAGCCGCGACAGGCGGGGGACGGCCAGAGGAAGCTCGTCGACGGCGGGGACGGCCGGCTCGACGGCCACCACGGCCTCGTCCTCCTCGACGACCGCGACCACGACCTCGATGAGGTCCCTGAGGTCCACCTCGGCCTCGACGTCCTGCTCCTCCACCCAGCGGATGCCCTCGGCCTCGACGCTGGCCCGGAGAGCGTCGATGTAGTCGATCGTGAGGTCGGCCAGTCGTATCAGCTCGTCGAGGTCGTCCTGGGAGAGCCAGCCCTTCGCCCGCCCCCGCTCGAGCACGCGGGCCAGGCCGTCACCGGGTCCGGACGAGTCAGCCGGTTCGGCCGGTTCGGCTGGTTCGGTCGCCCCGACGGTCACGTGGCCCTCAACCCTCCCGCTGGTGCCTGACCAGCCACGGTACCAATTGGTCCAACGCAGCGGAGCAGTGCTTGCGGTCCTCGAGGGCAGCGAGGTTCTCCTGCAGGAACGGCACGTCGCGACCGCGGGCCGCCAGCTCGTCGGTCGGGATGTCCATTCGTCGGAGGAGGCGCCGGGCTGTGGCCAACGCCTCGGCGCCGCGCGCCCAGGCCAGCTGGGCGACGACGTCGAGCGGGTCAGCGCCGGGATCTGGTTCGTTGGCCAGCCGGGAGAGCAGCCTGGCCACGTCCTCGTCGGCCGTCGTCACGGCGTCGTTGAAGGTCGCTGCACTGCTGAGGGCCCGGAAGGCCCCCACCGCCACCTCGTGGTCGAAGAGCTCCTCCTCGAGGTGCGACACGACGGCCTCGGGTCGGTTGACGGCGAACCAGAGGGCCTCGCGCTCGGCCGGAGGGAGGTCTGCGATGCGGCTGCTGGTCGGGCTGGTCGACTGTGAGGCGGGGCGATGCCCCTCCCCGGCGTCGATGCTCATCCTGCGCAGCCGATCTGGATCAGTGCCGGTGCGGGCGGCAACCTCGAGGAGATAGGGGTCCCTGACGAGCGGGACCGGGTGCTGGCCGACCACGCCAACCGCCTCTTGCGCAGCTCGCGCTCGTCCCTCATTGGTGCGCAGGTCGGCCCCGAGCCAGACCCGCCGAAGGCGGAACGCCAGGAACGGGATGGCTCCCTCGACGGCCCGGCGCAGGGCGACCGGATCCTCCCGGGCCACGTCCGCGGGATCTGCGCCGGGGGGAAGGTCCACCACCCGCACGTCGAGGTCGTGGGCCTGCTCCCACAGGTGGAAGCGCGCCGCAGCCCCCTGGCCGGCGCTGTCGGCGTCGTAGCCGAGCACCAGCTTCGTGGCTCCGAACGCCTTCAGCCGCCGGATGTGGTCCTCGGTGGCGGCCGTGCCACAGGTGGCCACGGCCGCCTCGACGCCGGCGCCGTGGAAGGCGATCACGTCGGTGTAGCCCTCGCACAGCACGGCGGTGCCGTGGCGGATGACCTCGTCCTTGGCCCAGCTCAGCCCGTAGAGCACCTCGCTCTTGCGGTACAGCGGCGTCTCGGTGGTGTTCTTGTACTTCGGCGGCCGCCCTCCCGGGAGCTGGCGGCCACCGAGCCCGATGGGCTTCCCCTGGTGGTCGAGGATGGGGAACAGGACGCGGGCCCGGAACGAGTCGCTGCGCCGGCCGCGCTCGTCGACGAAGCCGAGGCCCGTGCCCCGCAGGACCTCGTCCGGCAGGCGCAGCTCCGAGGCGAGCGTGTCCCAGCCGGCGGGGGCCCACCCGAGGCGGTAGCGCCGGACGACCTCGCCGTCGTAGCCGCGGCTGCGGAGGTAGCCGCGGGCCTCACTGCCGTCCTGAGCGCTGAGCAGCCGGTCGTGGTACCACGCCACCGCCCGCTCCATGGCCTCGAGCAGCGCCGAGCGGCGCTGGCGAGCCTTGGCCGCCTCGGGATCCTCGGTGGTGAGCTCGATCCCGGCCCGAGCCGCCAGACGCTCGACCGCCTCGACGAAGGTGAGCCCCTGGGTCTCCCGGAGGAAGCGGATGGCGTCGCCGCTCGCCCCGCAGCCGAAGCAGTGGTAGACGCCCAGCGCCGGGTTCACGTAGAACGAGGGCGTCTTCTCGGCGTGGAAGGGGCAGAGGCCGACCCAGCGCGACGACGACCGCTTCAGGCCCACCTTCTCGTTGATGACGGCCACCACATCGGTGGCGTCCTTGACCCGGTGCAGATCCTCCTCAGCGATGGTCATCCGGCGCCTGAGGCTATCGACCGGATGTCGCGACTAAACCCAGATGAAACTGGCTAACTTCCCTCCCGTGGACCTGCGCTCTGCCGCCGACCGGCTTGGGGTCCACTACCAGACGGCCTACCGCTGGGTGCGCGAGGGAACGCTCCGGGCCGTGAAGGTCGGCGCCACCTACGACATCACTGAGGCCGAGGTCGAGCGGTTCGCCGGCCAGCGGGCCATACCGGCGCCGCCGCCGCGGACCACGACGGTGCGCAGCTGGGCCGTCCAGCAGGAGCGGCTGCACAGGCTGCTCGTGGAGGGAGACGAGCTCTCGGCCCGGCAGCTGCTCGAGCGCCTGCACGGCGGGGTGGAGACGCTGACCCTCTGTGAGGAGCTCCTCTCGCCGGTGCTGGCCCGGATCGGTGCGGGGTGGGCCGAGGGCCGCATCAGCGTCGCCGAGGAGCACCGGGCTGCGGCGATCTGCGAGCGGCTCCTCGCCCGCATCGCCGTCCACCCTCGCGGCCGTCCGCGAGGCGTAGCGGTGGTCTGCACTCCCCCCGGCGAGGAGCACTCCCTGCCTTCCTCCATGGCTGCGCTGTGCCTTCGGGCTGACCGCTGGCAGGTGCACCATCTCGGCACCCAGGTCCCGGTGCCCGACCTGCTGGCCCTGCTCGGCGCGGTGAAGGCCGACCTCCTGGTCCTCTCCGTGATCAACCCGGCCCTGAACGGGTCCACCGACACCGCCGCCGATGCCGCCCGCCAGGCCGGCGTCAAGGTGCTGGTCGGCGGGCCTGGACGCACGCTGCGCCAGCTCGTCGAGCTGGCCCGCGCCTCCTAGGAGCGTCCTCGAGCGCTCGCTCCTAGCCTCGTGGGCATGGCCGATCCCTCCCGCCCCGCAACCGTGGTGCTGACCGGAGCCAGCGCCGGGATCGGGGCGGCGGCGGCGATCGAGCTCAGCCGGCGTGGCTGCTCGGTGCTGGCCGTGGGGCGGTCGGCGCCGAAGCTCGCTGCGGTGCATCGCCGGATGGAGGCCGCCGCACCTCCGGGCCTCGACGTGCCCGAGCCGGTTCCCGCCGACTTCGCCTCGCTGGCCGGGGTCCGCGTGCTGGCCGACGTGCTCCTCGAGCGCTGCCCCCGCATCGACGTTCTGGCCAACAACGCCGGGCTGATCCTGCCGCGGCGGGAGGTGAGCGCCGACGGCTTCGAGATGATCTTCGCTGTCAACCACCTGGCGCCCTTCCTCCTCACCAACCTGCTGGTCGAGCGGCTCACCGCCTCCGGCGGGCGGGTGGTCACCACGTCGTCCGACGCCCACAAGGGTGGGAGCATCCACGAGGACGACCTCCAGCTGCAGCGCTGGGGCCGCTGGAAGGCGTACTGCCAGTCGAAGCTGGCGAACATCCTGTTCACCTCCGAGCTGGCCCGCCGGACCAGCCTCCCCGCCACCTCGTACCACCCGGGCCTGGTGCGCACCGACTTCGGGCGGGGCTCGGTCCTGGCGCTGGCCTCGAAGATCGTCCGCCCGCTCTACCGCACCCCTGAGCAGGGCGCCGAGACCCTCGTGTGGCTCGCCACCGACCCCGAGGGCGCCGCTCCGACGGCCGCATACTACGTCGACTGCAAGCCGGGCAGGCCGACCGCCGCCGCCCGGGACGCCGACGTGGCCCGACGCCTCTGGGAGACGAGCGCCGCCCTCGTCGGCCTGCCCTGAGGCCCAGCTCCCGAAACGGCTACGGGGCCGCTCTGGTGGGGTCGGGCGCGAGGGTGACCGTGGAGATCGTCGAGTAGCGGGCGCCTTTGGAGCTGAGGTCGCTGCGGACGAGGGCCAGCTCGGCCACCGACCACGCCGCCTCGACCTCCTGCCCCGTGAGCTCCGGTGGCACCGGTCGGCCGCTCCGCCCCCGGGCGACGGTGAGGTGGCCCGTGAACGGCCGTTCCTCCCGTGGCGGCCCAAAGGCGCGCGTGGCGTCGGCGGCGGCGGCACCGAGGTCGTCGACGCCGTGGACGGGAACCACGATGTTGTGCCGGCCCAGCCGGGCGGTGGCCGGACCGAGGGCGGCCAGCCGAGCAGGCCAGCTTCCTGCGACCTCCAGCGCCTCGACCAGGGCGGGCTCGTCGTCGTCCTCGACCTCGCCCAGGAACCGCAGCGTGACGTGCCAGTGCGTGCGTGCGGTCCAGCGCACGTCCGGATGCTCGGGGCGGGAGAGCCGGTCCAGCACGTCGGCGACCTCCGGGGCCGGCCACAGGCCGATGAACAGCCGCATCAGCGGCCGAGCAGCTGGTCGACGGGAGCGAAGTCGTCGGTCAGGGCGTCGGCACCGCCGACGAGGCGCTCCAGGTCCGGCCCGGCGATGGCCAGCTGAGGATCGTCCCGGGCCGCGAGCCGCCGACCGAGGCCCTCCACGTCGATCGGGTCGTCCGAGGCCACCAGCACGTGGTTCCCGCCCTCGTCACCTGCCACCTCGGCGCGCGAGGCGACGAGGGCGACGTGGGCGAAGACGGCGGCCAGGGTGGCCACCTCGGCCTTGAGAAAGGCCTGCGGCGGCCGGTCGATGACGTTCAGCACGTAGGTGCCGCCCGGGCGCAGCACCCGCCGCACCTCGGCGACCATCTCCCGGGTGGCCAGGTGCCACGGCACGGCCAGGCTGCCGAAGGCGTCGCCCACCACCAGGTCGAAGGCGCCGTCGGGCTGCTCGGCGATGGCCACCCGGCCGTCGCCCTCGGTGACCCGCAGGTCGGGCGCGGTGCGCAGCCCGAGCTCGCGGCGGGCCAGGTCGACGAGGGCGGGGTCCACCTCGAGCACCAGGCTCGAGGATCCGGGCCGGGTGGCGGCAAGCCAGCGGGGCATGGTGAAGCCGCCGCCCCCGATGTGCAGGGCGGTGAGCGGGCCGAGCCGCCCGCTGTCGACGACCGCGGCGATTGACTTGGTGTAGCTGAACTCGAGGTAGGTGGGGTCGGCCAGATCGACATAGCTGTGGCGCAGCGTGTCGAGCCGCAGGATGCGGCCACTCGGCCGGGCGGGGTCCCGCTCGACCCGGGCGCAGTAGTAGACGCTCGCATCGGGGCACCGCTCCGGGACGATGGCGGCCAGCCCGGCTCCGAGAAGCCCCAGCACGAGACCGCTGGCCACCGCGCCAACCGGGGCCCGGCGGCCCAGCACGGCGGTGAGCACCGCCCCGCAGACGAGCAGCGCCACGCCCAGGCCGGTGACGATGAGGCGCACCGGACTGGCCGCGGCCAGCAGGAAGCCGGTGACGAAGGTGCCGAGGATGGCGCCGGCCGTGCCGAGGGCGGAGAGCTGCCCCACGGTCGCGCCGGTGGTGGCAAGGTCCCGCAGCTGCAGCTTGACGACGGCCGGGGCGACGGCGGAGAGGAGGGCGGCCGGCAGGAAGAAGGCGCTGGCGGCCATGACCACGATCGACGCTCCGGAGCCGTCGGCGGCCGGGCCCAGCAGCCGCACGATCGGCACCACGAACAGGGCGGCGGCTCCCCCGCCGGCAAGCAGGGGCCCCACCATGCGGCGAGGATCGACCTGGTCGGCCAGCCGGCCTCCGGCCCAGGTGCCCGTGCTGATGGCGGCGAGCACGACACCGATGATCCCCGTGGTCGTCTCGAGCGTCACCCCGACGTAGGGGGCCAGCAACCGGGCCGCCAGGATCTCGAGGACCAGGACGCAGGCCGAGGTGACGAAGACCAGCGCTCCGGCGGCCACTCTGGGCATGGCGTGCGCTCCCTCTCTCGCCTTGTCGGTCGAACGGTGACCAGCCGCCACGGCAGCACCACCCTGGCACCCGAGCCTCTCGTTCTACACGCCTTCTCCAGGCCGCCCGCCGTCGGAACCGACACCGCCGCGAACTGCAGCTGATGTCGATCCAGTGACGGCCACGGTCGGCCCCCGTCGGGCCGACGCCTGTCGAGGTGAACGCCGTGGTGACGCTGACGTCGGCCCTGGCGATCGCGGCCCGTCATGGTCACCCCGGACCCGAGCAGGGTGCTTCCGTGAGCGGCTACGAGGCCCCTACGTCGAGGGCGCCTCGGCGACCTCGGCGAAGGGGCCGGGGTCGGCGTGGGGGGCGTCGTGCCTTCCCCCATCTTCGTGGTCGTCGGGGAGGACGACCTCGACCACCGTGACCTCGCGAGCCGTCAGGCCGGTGCGGCTGGAGCCGCTCTCGTAGTCGACCCGCCAACCAAGCATGAGGCTGCCGCTGATGGGGGAGTCGATGATCTCCTCGCGCTGGACGGCGAGGGCGTTGCCCCCGTCGTCGGGGACGATGTAGCCGAAGCCCCTGGTGGGGTCGAAGTACCGAACGGTGCCGAGAGCCATCTGTCCTCCTGGTTCGCGCTGCGTCCCGAGACTATGCCGCATTTCGGCGCCCCTGTCGTGCTCGGACGCGAAGCATCTCTCCCCGGCGTGACCCCAAGGACTCCAGGGTGGTGTCGTCCTGGAGCACCTCGTTCCGGTGGGCGAGCACGTGAAGGTGAGGGGAGGGACCAGCGCCTCCTCGACGGCGAAGGAGGTCATGGGGAGGAGCGGAGCCGCCTGCTGGCTAGACGGGCGGGGGTGGTGGTGGTGGCGG
>JBKJUI010000201.1:0-4204 GCA_046590775.1 Acidimicrobiales bacterium | reverse complement strand
GACCGATCTTCCTCGCCGATCAGGCGGCGGCGAGCGCGCCGGCGCCGGCGTCGGGGGGACCGGCCGCCGCGACCCCCGCCGACGCCCTTCCGCGCACCGGCGGCACCTGGCACCTCGTGCTCCCCGGCCTTGCCCTGGTGGCCGCCGCAACCATCGTGTTCGCCACTCGCCGCCACTCCACCTGACAACTGGCGCGCCAGAATCCCACGGGCAACTGGCGCGCCAGAACACCGCGCCCCGACACAGACAACTGGCGCGTCAGAACCCCACGGGCAACTGGCGCGCCAGAACACCGCGCCCCGACACGGACAACTGACGCGCCAGAACACCGCGCCCCGACACGGACAACTGACGCGCCACAACACCGCGCCCCGACACAGACGACTGGCGCGCCGGAACCCCCCAGCCCGACGCGGACAGCTGACGGGCGAGATGTCAACGAGCAGGCGTCAGCGGCGGACGACGCCGTCGGCGCGGGGGGCGTCGGCGACCGCCTCGGCCACCCGGAGGGCCACCCGGGGGTCGAAGACGCTGGGCACGATGACGCCGCGAGCCAGGTCATCGGGGGAGACGCACGAGGCGATGGCGGCGGAGGCCGCCACCTCCATGGCGTCGGTGATGGTGGTGGCGCCGGCGTCGAGGGCGCCGCGGAAGACGCCGGGGAAGGCCAGCACGTTGTTGATCTGGTTCGGGAAGTCGCTGCGGCCGGTGGCGACGACAGCGGCGATGCCCTCGATGGCCTCGGGTCGCACCTCGGGGTCAGGGTTGGCCATGGCGAACACGATCGGCTTGGGCGCCATCGCAGCCACGTCTTCGGGGGTGACGAGGCCGGGGCCGGACACGCCGATGAGGACGTCGGCGCCGACCATCATCTCGGCCAGGCTGCCCCTGGCCTGGCGAGGGTTGGCGTGCTCGGCCAGCCACCGCTTCGACGGCACGTCGGTTCCCTCGCGACCGGCCACGAGGGCGCCCCTGCGGTCGCAGGCGACGATGTCGGGCACACCGGCGGTCTGGAGGATCTTGGTGATGGCCACGCCGGCGGCGCCGGCGCCGGCCACGACCACCCGCAGGTCCTCGAGCCGGCGGTCGACGACCTGGACGGCGCACCGCAGCGCGGCCAGCGTGACGATGGCGGTCCCGTGCTGGTCGTCGTGGAAGACCGGGATGTCGAGCAGGACTCGCAGCCGCTCCTCGACCTCGAAGCACCGGGGGGCGGCGATGTCCTCCAGGTTGATGCCGCCGAAGGTCGGCGCCAGCCGCTCGACGGTCTCGACGAGCTCGTCGGTGGAGGAGACCCGGACACAGACGGGGAAGGCGTCGATGCCGGCGAACTGCTTGAACAGCAGGGCCTTGCCCTCCATGACCGGCATCGCCGCCTCGGGACCGATGTCGCCCAGCCCGAGGACGGCGGTTCCGTCGGTGACCACCGCCACCATGTTCCGCCGGACGGTCAGCTCGAACGAGCGCTGCGGCTCGGCGGCGATCGCCGTGCAGACCCGGGCCACGCCGGGGGTGTAGGCCATGGCCAGGTCGTCCCCCGTGACCACCGGAACCCTCGAGCCCACCTCGATCTTGCCGCCGCCGTGCATGGCGAAGGTGCGGTCGACCACGCCGAGCACGCCGACCCCCGGCACGGCGGTCACGGCGTCGACGAGCGCACCCATGTGCTCCTCGTCGGTGCAGTGGACCACGAGGTCGGCGGTCGTCGGCTCGGACCGGGAGACCTGGATGTGCTCGATGCTCGCCCCGGTGCCCTCGACCACACCCACCGCCCGCCCCAGCAGGCCGGGCTCGGGGCCGAGCTCCAGGCGCAGGCTGAGCGAGTACGCCGCGAGGGGGGTGGCCACGAGGTCAGGCTAGGAGGCGGCGGTGGCCACCGGCCCAAGACGCGGCTGCGCTCCCGCGGCAAGGGGGGACCGCGGGAGCGACGAGCCGTCGTGGCGAAAGTCGCTCAGTAGGCGGACTCGCGCTCCATCTGGTCGAGGGCACGCTTGATCTCGCTGGCCCGGAAGCGACGGTGGCCGCCCAGGGTCCGGATGGCCGAGATCTTGCCGGCTCGCGCCCAGCGGGTGACCGTCTTCGGGTTCACCCGAAAGAGGGCGGCGACCTCGGCGGGGGTGAGGAGGGCGTCAGCGGCGGGCTGGGTGGCCATGTGGGGGTGCTCCTTGTTGGTGAGGCTGGGGGCTCTGTTCGCCCCTGTACCTTCTGTACGGCAGAAAGACCCTCGGTCACCATGACCCAAACGGGTCATTTTCGGGTGAACCGGTGACTAGTCACCCAGCGGACGGACACCTTCGTGGCCGTAGGGTCGAGCCGTGACCTTCGAGAGCCTGGTCGAGCACGGCCACGAGACCGTGGTGCTCTGCCACGACCGGGCCAGCGGCATGAGGGCGATCATCGCACTGCACGACACCACGCTCGGCCCGGGCCTCGGGGGCACCAGGTTCCGTCCCTACGTCACCGAGGAGGAGGCCCTCACCGACGTGCTGCGCCTCAGCCAGGGCATGACCTACAAGAACGCGGCGGCCGGCCTGGACCTCGGCGGTGGCAAGGCCGTGCTGCTGGGCGACCCCCGCACCGACCGCACGCCAGAGCTGCTGCGGGCCTACGGCCGGGCGATCCACCGCCTCGGCGGGGCCTACCTCACGGCCGAGGACGTGGGCACGACGCAGGCCGACATGGACGTGCTCAAGACGGTGACCCCCTACGTGACCGGGGCCACCGGGGGCTCGGGTGACCCCTCACCGGCCACCGCCTGGGGCGTGTTCCACGCCATCCGGGCCGCGCTCGCCTTCCTCGGCGACGACGTCGAGCGCCTGGAGGGCCGGCACGTCGTGGTCGTCGGCGTCGGCAAGGTCGGCGGCGCCCTGGTCGGCCACCTCGTCGAGGCGGGGGCCCAGGTCACCATCAGCGACATCGACACGCCCCGGGCGGCCGGCATCGGCGTGCGCCTCGGCGTCGGGATCGTCGGGGTGGACGAGGCCCACCGGGTGCCGTGCGACGTCCTGTCGCCCTGCGCCCTCGGCGCCGGCCTCAACGAGCGGACCATCCCCGAGCTGGCCTGCCGGGCCGTCGTCGGCGCCGCCAACAACCAGCTGGCCGAGCCCGAGGACGCCCTCCGCCTGACCGAGTCCGGCGTGCTGTACGCCCCCGACTTCGTGGTCAACGCCGGCGGGGTGATCAACATCGCCGAGGAGCTGGGCCCCGAGGGCTACCACTCCGAGCGGGCGAAGGTGGCCGTCGAGCGCATCGCCGGCAACCTCACCCGGGTGCTGCTGGTGGCCCGCGAAGAGTCGATCACCACCGAGCTGGCCGCCGAACGCGTCGCCGAGCGCCGCATCCACGCCGCCCGAGAGCGGCGGCGGTAGGCGCCGTGGCCGATGCTCCCGCCGCCCTCGCCGCCGTGACCGACGCGGTGGTCGGGATCGCCGGCGACCTGTCGCTCGACACGGTGCTCGAGCGCCTGGTCCACGCCGCCCGGGAGCTGGTCGACGCCCGGTACGCCGCCCTGGGCACGCCGGACGAGGACGGGGGCTTCGACCGCTTCATCACGGCCGGGATGACCGAGGCCGAGATCGAGTCGATGGGCCCCCTCCCCCGCACCCACGGGCTGCTCGGGGCGATGCTCACCGATCCCGAGCCGTACCGGACCGACGACATCACGACCGACCCCCGCTTCCGGGGCTGGTGGCCGGACACCCACCCGCTCATGCGGTCGTTCCTCGGCGTGCCGATCGTGTTCAAGGGCGACGTGATCGGCGCCTTCTACGTCACCGACAAGACGACCAGCCCCACCTTCACCACCGCCGACGAGGAGATGGTCGGGCTCCTGGCCGCCCACGCCGCCGTGCTCATGGAGCACGCCCGGTTCTTCTCGGAGAGCCGCGAGCTGTCAGTGCTCGACGAGCGCAACCGGCTGGCCCGCGACCTGCACGACGCCATGACCCAGACGCTGTTCAGCCTCCGCCTCACGCTGGAGACGGCGGCGTCCGCCCTGGCCGAGGACCCTGCCGTCGCGGCCACGCACGTGCAGGCGGCGTCAGCCCTGGTCGAGACGACGTTCGCCGAGCTGCGCACCCTCGTCTTCGAGCTGCGGCCGCCGGCCCTGGAGGTCGACGGCCTGGCCGAGACCGTGCGCAAGCACCTGGACGTCGTGGGCCGGGCCCACGGCCTGGCCGCGCGGGTCACCGCCAGCGGCGACGCC
>JBKJUI010000185.1:0-2877 GCA_046590775.1 Acidimicrobiales bacterium | reverse complement strand
GGTCTTGGCGTCGACGTCAAGGATGGCGGTGACGCCGACGCCAAGACCTGGACGCCCGGTCCTTCAACGCCGGTCATCAACGGCTCGTCGGTCCTCTACGGCACGGGCAAGGTCCTCGTGGTCGGCGAGCAGGCCAACTCCCCGGCCGCCGCCGTCATCGACCTCAACGTGGCGAGCCCGGCATGGCGCGACGTCGCTGCACCGGCGACGCTGCGCTTCGAGAACAACCTCGTCGTGCTGGCGGACGGCAAGGTCATGAGCGTCGGCGGCTCGGCCAGCTCACGGCTGAGCACCACGCCCGTGCTCAGCAACGAGATCTGGGATCCCCAGGCCGACACGTGGACCACGGTGGCCAGCGGGGCTGACCCCCGGATGTACCACTCGACGGCTCTCCTGCAGCCCGACGGGACCTTGATGGCAGCGGGAAGCGGCCGCTGGGACGTTGCCCCCGACGTCCTCACGGAGCAGGTCTATTCCCCGCCGTACCTCTTCAAGGGACCCCGGCCGACCATCACCGGCGCGCCCACGGCGACGGGCTACAGCACGTCCTTCGCCATCCAGACGCCTGACAGCGCGGTGGTGAGCCGCGTCTACCTGAACAAGCTCGCGGCCACGACCCACACGCTCAACATGGACCCCCAGTTCGTCAGCCTGCCGTTCACGCCTACCCCCAGCGGCGTCGACGTGAGCGGCCCGGCCACCTCGAACATCGCCCCGCCCGGCTACTACAACCTGTGGATCGTCGACTCGAACGGCGTGCCGTCGGTATCGCGGCTGGTGAAGGTAGGCGGCACCGATGTGACGCCGCCCACCGCCCCCACGAGCCTGGTCGCCACCGGCGGGGCAGGACTTTCATCGCTCAGCTGGACCGCTGCCACCGACGACGTGGCCGTGGCCGGGTACAACATCCACCGGTCGACGTCGGCCGGCTTCACACCGGCCCCCGCCAACCGCGTGGGCCAGCCGCAGGGCACCACCTACGACGACCGCGGCCTCGCCGCAGGCACGTACTACTACAAGGTCACGGCCCAGGACGGCGCCGGACGGGTCGGCCCGGCATCGAACCAGTCGCAGGCCACCGTCACGGCGGACGTCACCCCGCCCACCGCGTCGGTCACCTTCCCTTCCTCCGGCGCAACCGTCTCGAACACCGTGACCCTCCTCGCCTCGGCGTCGGATGCAGTGGGCATCGCCAGTGTCCAGTTCAAGCTCGACGGTGTGAACCTGGGCCCGGTGGACACGTCGGCGCCCTACTCGGCGTCCTGGGACACCAAGGGCGCGGCGAACGGCACCCACGTCCTCACCGCTGTCGCCCGTGACGTAGTCGGCAACCTCGGCACGTCGCCTGGCGTCTCGGTCACGGTGGCCAACGCCGGGCCGCCCGGTCTCGTCGGAGCATGGTCCTTCGATGAGGGCACCGGCACCACTGCCGCCGACCTGTCCGGCAGCGGGAACACCGGCACGCTGAACAGTGCCAGCTGGTCGCCCGCCGGCCGCTTCGGCGGTGCGATTTTGTTCAACGGCACAAGCAGCACGGTCTCCGTCCCCGACGCCAACTCACTCGATCTCACCAACGGCATGACGCTCGAGGCGTGGGTAAGGCCGGCCGCCGACATGGGGAACACCTGGCGCACGGCCATCATGAAGGAGCAACCCGGCCAGCTCGTGTACGGGCTGTACGCCAACGGCGACGCGGGGAGGCCCCGAAGTCAGCTCGTCATCGGCGCCACGGAATACGGCGTGGCCGGGACGTCTGGGGTACCTGCGAACGCTTGGACGCATCTGGCCGCCACCTACAACGGGGCAGACCTCCGCTTCTACGTCAACGGGGCCCTCGTCGGCACCTCGGTCCTCAGCGGCAACATTCTCACGTCGTCGAACGCCCTACGCTTCGGCGGCAACGCGGTCTGGGGCGAGTTCTTCAACGGGCTCCTCGACGAGATCCGGATATACAACCGGGCCCTCACGGCCACCGAGCTGCAGAACGACATGAACACGGGCATCGGCGTGGTCACCCCGGACACCCAGGCCCCGACGGCGCCGTCGGGGCTGACCGCCTCCATCGGGTCCGGGACGGCCGCCCTTACGTGGACAGCGGCCACCGACAACGTCGGCGTCGCCGGGTACGACCTCCACCGTTCTGCCACTCCGGGCTTCGCGCCCGCCGTCGCGAACCGCATCGCCCAGCCGGCCGGTACCTCGTACACCGACGCGAGCCTGGTGCCGGGGACGTACTACTACAAGGTCGTGGCGCGCGACGCGGCCGGCAACGTCAGCCCGCCGTCCAAAGACTCCAGCGCCACCCTGCCGCCGGACACGACCGCCCCAGTGGCCGCTATAAGCGCGCCGTTGGCGGGCGCCACCCTCACCGGGACGTCGGCGGTCACCGCAAGCGCCACTGACACCGTCGACTCGACCACGACGGCGGTACAGGTCGCCGACAACGCCTTCCAGGCGGTCAGCTCCACCATCACGGCGGGAAGCACCGTCGCCTGGACCAAAACCGGCAACAACGAGCACACTGTCACAGCGGACGACGGATCGTTCGATTCGGGGAGCATGGCTCCCGGCGCGACCTTCTCGCGCACCTTCGCCACCCCGGGCACCTACCGCTTTTACTGCGTGATCCACGGCGCCGCCGGCGGGACCGGCATGTCCGGCGTCATCGTCGTGCAGGCGAAACCGGCCGGTGTCGTGGCCGGAGTCCAGTTCAAGCTGGACGGTGCCAACCTGGGCGCCGAAGATATCACTGCGCCATACTCAACCACCTGGAACAGCACTACAGCTACCAACGCCTCACATACCCTGACAGCCGTAGCCAGAGACGCGGCCGGCAACAGCACCACCGCTGCAAACGTTGCCGTGACTGTCAGTAAT
>JBKJUI010000348.1:0-10940 GCA_046590775.1 Acidimicrobiales bacterium | reverse complement strand
GCACGGGCTCGGCCTCGACGCCCTCGAGGCCGAAGCAGGCGATGTGGGGGAGGCGGGCGTCGGGTGTGTGGCGGACGACGCCGTCGATCGCCGCCGCCTCGACGAGGAGGCGCTCGGCCAGGCCCCGCTGGCGGGCGCCCTCGGCCGCCGGGTCGAGGCCGTCGAGGGCGGCGGCGAAGCCGACGGCGCCGGCAACGTTCTCGAGGCCGGCGCGCCGCAGCCGCTCCTGCGCAGCGCCGACCAGGAGCGGCTCGAGGCGCAGCCCGCGGCGGACCAGCAGGGCGCCGACGCCGCGCGGCCCTCCCAGCTTGTGGGCGCTCACCGAGGCCAGGTCGGCGCCGCTGGTCGCAAAGTCAAAGGCCACCCGCCCGGCCGCCTGGGCGGCGTCGACGTGCACGAGCACGCCGGCCTCCCGGCAGGCCGCCACCACCTGGGCCACCGGCTGGAGGGTGCCGACCTCGTGGTTGCCCGTCTGCACGTCGACCAGGGCGAGGCCGGAGGGAACGTCGAACGGGAGCAGCCGGCCGGTGGCGTCGACCGGAGGCTCGATGACGCCTCCACCGGCCCGGGCCGCCCACTCCCGCACGCACGAGTGCTCGACGGCGGCCGCCACCACTGCTCCGGCCGGTGTGCGCCGGCAGGCGCCCCAGGTGGCCATGGCCACGGCCTCGGTGGCCCCGCTGGTCAGCACCACCTCACGGCTGCTCCGGCACCCGAGGGCGGCGGCGATCCGCTCGCGGGCGTCCTCGAGCGCAGCGCGCGCCATGCGTCCCTCGGTGTGAACCCGCCCGGGGTCGGCGGACCCGAGCCAGGGCGCCATCGCCTCGGCCACGCCGGGCCGCAGCGGTGAGGTGGAGGCGTGGTCCAGGTAGTGCCGGCTCACGCCGTGACGATCAAGCCGACGCCGACCAAGCCCCAGACCAAGCCCAGTCCAGCTCAGACCAAGGTGACGCAGCTGGCGTCGCCCCGGGCCCGGCTCGTCTCCTGCTCGGGCGAGCGGTCGACGCCCAGCCCGGCCAGCATGCCGCGCACCATGCCCCGGTCGACCGCACACAGCACAGGGTGCTGCGAGGCAGTGGTCCCGAACGGGCAGTTGTCGGCGATGACGGCGATGAGCCCGTCGCGGGCCTCGGCGTGGGCCGCGAAGCCGTGGGCGGTGAGGGCGTCGGCCACCGCGTGCAGCGCGGTGCGCACGTCCTTGACGGCGTCGGCGCCGGCCATCGAGGCGGCGAGCGCACGGCCGTGCTCCTCGCCCACCTGCTCGGCCATGGCCTCGGCCTCCTCGCGGGGGAGGAGGGCCAGCGCCCGGCCCAGCAGGGTCACGATGAGGTCGTCGCGGCGGGCCGGGAAGCCGGTGGCTCCGGCCGAGGCGGCGGCGGCCACGTCGACCGGCACCCGGTAGCGCTTGGCCGGCCGGCCGGCCGCCCGCGCCTCGGACCGCTCGACGAACACCTCGAGGTAGGTGGACGACGCCAGCTTGTCGAGGTGGTGCCGGGCCACGTTCGGGTGCAGGTTCAGGTGCTCGGCCACCTCGGCTGCGGTGACGCCCGCGGATGCGGCGTCCCGGGCGAAGAGCCACGCCGCTCGCCGGGTGGGGTCGCCGAACGCTGTGCTGATGGCGGCCACGTCGGCCCCGAAGGCCCTGTGGTCATCGGTCTCGACAGCGGCAGCCGGATGGGTACGGGCCACGTCTGGATAGTGTAAAGGGCTGTGCCCGTCTCCGAGTCGCAGGTCATCGATGCGCTCCGACCGGTCCTCGATCCCGAGATCGGCAAGAGCATCGTGGAGCTCGAGATGGTGCGCTCGGTCACCGTCGACGGGGGGCTCGTCACGGTCCTCGTGGCCCTCACGGTGGCCGGGTGCCCGATGAAGGCCGAGATCGAGAGCCGGGTCCGCGGCGCCGTCGGGCCGCTGGCCGAGGTCGAGCAGGTGAAGGTCGACCTCACGGTCATGACCCCCGAGGAGCTGGCTGGCGTGCGGGCCAAGGTCGGCGGCTCGCCGGCCGGCAAAGAGCAGGGCGGCCACACCTTCGCCCAGGGTCGCGGGGGCGAGGCACCGGACATCAGCTTCAACCGGCCGGGCTCACCCACCCGCATCCTGGCCATCACCTCCGGCAAGGGCGGGGTGGGCAAGTCCTCGGTCACGGTCAACCTCGCAGTGGCGCTGGCCAACCTCGGCCACGACGTCGCCGTCCTCGACGCCGACATCTACGGCTTCTCGATCCCGAAGATGCTGGGCGCCGACGTTCAGCCCACGGTCCTCGACGAGGAGGAGAAGCTGCTGCTGCCGGTGGCCGCCCACGGCCTGCGCATCATCTCGGCTGGCAACTTCATCCCCGACGACCAGGCCATGATCTGGCGGGGCCCGATGCTCCACCAGATGCTGCGCGAGTTCCTCACCCGGGTGGTCTGGGGCGACCCGGACTTCCTCGTGGTCGACATGCCTCCCGGCACCGGCGACATCGCCCTCTCGGTGGCGCAGTACCTGCCGGGCGCAGAGGTGTACGTCGTCACCACGCCCCAGCCCGCCGCCCAGCGGGTGGCCCAGCGCTCGGCGCTGATGGCCCGCAACGACAAGATCAACCAGCCGGTCATGGGCGTCATCGAGAACATGAGCTGGTTCACCGGCGACGACGGCACCCGTTACCCCCTCTTCGGCGAGGGCGGCGGCCAGTCGCTCGCCGACGACCTCGAGGTGCCGCTCATCGCCCAGGTGCCGCTGGTCCCCGACCTGCGCGAAGGCGGCGACACCGGCCTTCCGATCACCATCACCGACCCCACCAGCGAGGTGGCCGGCGTCTTCGAGGCCATCGCCAAGCGCATCGAGGCCAACCCGCCGCCGAAGCCCAAGCAGGTCTTCCGCCCCGAGCTGCGCATCACCTAGCCGACCCTTGCCCCTGGCGGCGAACCGCCGGGGGCGCCCGCGGCGGGACGCCGGCCGGAGTTTAGACGGTGGTGCACACCTGGTTGGCCGTGCCGTACACGTTGCCCGTCCAGACGTTGGCATCGCAGGGGGGGTCGACGTTGAGGTCGTGGAGGTCGAACCTCGTGCCGGCCGCAGCCTGTATGGCGTTGCCCGTCGAGGTGTTGCCCAGGATGTCGTTGCTCAACGAGCCGCGGCCGATGAGGATCCCGCTGCCGGCGTTGTCGTGGACGAAGTTGTTCGTGATCTTCGTCTCGTTCGCCCGGAGGAAGGTGCGGATCCCGTCGCCCGGTCGGGCGCCGAGGAACCCGAAGCCGTTGGCCGTGACCGTGTTGCCGTCGATGAGGTTCCCGCTGTTGAGGGGCCCGGTGCCCTGGTTGGAGAACACGGCGATGCCGTCGAGCGTGCTGCCGGTGACCCTGTTACCCCGGACCGTGTTGCCGGTGGCGCCCGGACCCTCGATGCGGATGCCGTCCTCACCGGTCAGCGGCACGTTGTTCTCGCTCACGAGGTTGTCCTCGAGCAGGTTGCCGCTCGAGGGGCCGAACAGGCCGATGCCGTCGAAGGGGCCGTTGTGGATCACGTTGTTGCCGGTGATCCTGTTGCCGCTGGACGAGGAGACGGCGATGCCGTCGCCGAAGTCGCCCCGCTTGGTGGTGCCGATGTTGTCCTTCACCAGCAGCCCGGTGACGGTGTTGGCCGACCCGGCCTCGATGGCCACGCCGGCGTCGAAGTCGGTGACCCGACCGTTGCGCACGGTGACGCCGCTCCGACCGGTGATCCGGATGCCGACGCCGTCGCCCGTGCGGTTGGCCCGGCCCAGGACGACGCGCCCGCCGAGGTCGAGGGTCACATTGTCGGCCCCGACGACGAGGCCGCCGCCGACGCAGGGCCCGACATCGGCGGTGAGGGTCGTGTCGATCGTGATGACCGTGCCGCACTTCACCACCGCCCGCTGTGGCGCCGCCGCCACCGGCCCCGCCTGGATCGCTGCGCCGAGCAGCAGTGCCATCGCCCCGACCGTCGCGGCGCGTCGTGTGGTCCTCATGAGTGCTCCCCCGTCAGTGAGATTCCGCCTTCCCCGATCGAAGGTACGTGGCCTCAGCGTGCCTGGACATGGGCAATCCGACCTAGATGCCTGGCACCTCTAGCGGCGTGTGGTCAACGTCGGTCGGCGGGGCGCCGGGTGTCTGCAGCAACCGTCGGCGGCCTGCGATTGTGGGGGCCGCCGTGCTGTTCCCCACGATCCGCTTCGCTGCGTTCTTCGCTGTCGTCTTCCCCCTCTCGTGGGCCCTCGTCCCGTCGACCCACCGCTGGAAGTGGTTCATGCTGGGGGCGTCGTGGTTCTTCTACGGCTCGTGGGACTGGCGGTTCATCGCCCTCATCGCCCTCAGCACGGGCGGCAACCACGCCTTCGCCCACCTCGTCCACCGCTCGCCCGAGGGGTCCGCCAGGAGGTGGGCGGTTCGGGCAGCCGTCGTGGCCAACCTCGGGGCGCTCGGCTGGTTCAAGTACACCGGCTTCCTCTCGGAGAGCGGCTCGTCGGTGCTGCGCGGGTTCGGCTTCGACGTGACCCCGCCCGACGTGCGGATCGTGCTCCCGGTGGGCATCTCCTTCATCACCTTCCAGGCTCTCTCCTACGTGATCGACGTCGGGCGGGGGAAGCTGGCGCCGGCCTCGCTGCTCGACTTCGGCGTCTACCTGGCCTTCTTCCCCCACGTCGTGGCCGGGCCCATCGTGCGGGCGTCGGAGTTCCTGCCGCAGCTGCGCGAGCGGCCCGACCCCCGCAAGGTCGACGTCGGGCCCGCCTTCTGGCTGATCGCCGCCGGCCTGTTCAAGAAGGTGGTGGTGGCCAGCTTCCTGGCCGACCGCATCGTCGACCCGCTCTTCGCCAGCCCCGAGCAGCACGGTGGGCTCGAGGCCCTCGTCGGCATCTACGCCTACGCCATCCAGATCTTCGCCGACTTCTCCGGGTACACCGACATGGCCATCGGCCTCGCCGCCCTCCTCGGCTTCCGATTCCCGCAGAACTTCAACAGCCCATACGTGGCCACCAGCGTGCAGGACTTCTGGCGGCGATGGCACATGACTCTCAGCCGCTGGCTGCGGGACTACGTCTACATCCCCCTCGGGGGCAGCCGGAAGGGCCGCCGCCGCACCCTCATCAACGTCTTCCTCACCATGCTGCTGGGTGGGCTCTGGCACGGGGCGGCCTGGACCTTCGTCGTGTGGGGGGCGCTCCACGGCGCCTGGCAGGTGCTCGAGCGCTTCTGGAGGGAGCGGTCGCCCACCTCCTCCACCGACGCCGAGCCCGCGGCGGGGGCGCTCGGGCCGCTGGCGCCGTGGGTGGGGCGGCTGGTCACCTTCCACGTCGTCTGCCTCGGGTGGGTCTTCTTCCGGGCCGACTCGTTCCGCACAGCCGGCGAGGTGCTCAGCCGGCTGTTCCAGCCGTCGGCCACCCCCCTGAACGCCGTGGTGCCGCTGGTCGTGGCCCTGATGCTCGCCGCCCAGTTCGTCCCCGCTGACGTGGTCGGCCGGGCCCGCAGCGGGCTGGCCCAGGTCCACCCGGCGGTGCTCGGCTTCGGCCTGGCCATGGCGGTGGTCGTCGTCGACGTCCTGGGCCCCGAGGGCGTGGCCCCCTTCATCTACTTCCAGTTCTGATGGCCGCTCCTCCCTCGCTCCGACGTCCGCCGCTGCCGCCGCGGCCGAGCATCAAGGGGAGGGTCGAGGGGGGCCGGGTCCACCGCCCGGCCGGCGCCGCCTGGCTGACGATGCTCGTGGCCTGCCTGGCCGCCCTGCTCCTCAACGCTGACGGCGTCGCCCACATCGCCGACGGCCAGCCGCTCGGCTGGCAGCGCACCGCCGCCCGCAGCGCGGTCCGGCCCTTCCAGGCCGTCTCCCACGCGCTCCTCCTCAACCGGCCCCGGGCGTGGCTGGCCGAGGCCACCGGCGCCCCCCAGCGCCTCGACGCCGGCCGCGACCCGAAGGCGGCGCCGACCACGACCACCGTCCCGGGGGCCACCACCACCACGCTGGCCCCGCTGCAGGTGCGCACGCCGACGGCCGACGACCCGCTGCGGGTCTACCTCACCGGCGACTCGTTCCTGGCCGACGTCGGCCGCGGGTTGAGCGCCACCGTGGGCCAGGACCGGCGGTGGGACATCACCACCGACGCCAAGCCCGGCAGCGGCCTGAGCCGACCCGAGATCATCGACTGGCCCGAGCGCATCCGCAACCGGCTCCCGAATGACGCCGAGATCGTCGTGGTCGGCTTCGGCGGCAACGACGCCCAGGACCTGCTGGCCTCCGGCGATCAGCTGAAGCTGGGCGAGCCCGAGTGGGAGGCCGAGTACCAGAACCGCATCGCCCAGGTCCTCGGCGTGGTCGACCGGCCCGGGCGGACCATCGTGTGGGTCGGCCTCCCGGCGGCCACGGCCAACAACATCGAGAAGGCGCGGCCGGCCATGACCCGGGCGGCCAAGGCAGAGCTGGCCAAGCGGCCGGGGACGCTGTTCCTCGAGACGGCCGGGACCCTCTCCGGCGGAGACGGCCAGTACAAGGACTTCCTTCCCGTCAACGGCGAGCCGAAGCGGGTGCGGGCGGCCGACGGCTTCCACCTCTCGCCCGCTGGCGCCACCCTGCTCGGACGCACCCTGGTCGGCCTGATCGGCACGGTGTGGCCGATCGACGACGGCGGGGAGGACGTGGCGACGACCACCTCGACGACCCGGGTCGGTACCACCGGCACGACGCCGTAGCGGCGTCGGGTGCGGTCCGGGTCAGGCCCGGATCGAGACCGGGGTGCCGTTCGGGGCCAGCGAGGCGACCTGCTCCCAGGCGTCGTTGAGCATCCGGACGCAGCCGTGGCTGACCGTGCCGCCGATGGCGCCAGGATTGTTGGTGCCGTGGATGGCGATCTGGCCGATGCCGCCCCCGAAGCTGTACAGGACGTTCGAGAACCCGCTGACGCTGAGCTGGCCGGCGCCGTAGGGGCCGCCCTTGCCCTTGATGTGGACGGTGGCGTCGACGTAGAACTCGCCGGTCGGGGTGGGCACGTTGGGGGCGCCGATGGCCACCCGGTGCTGGGCCAGCACGTCGTTGCCGTGGAGGACCGTGAGGCGTCGCGACGAGAGCTCGATGACGATGCGGTTGGCGATCGGGCGCAGGGTCACGTCGACCCGCCGGACCCACGCCGTCTTCCCGTTGGGCCGGACGTTCACCCGCATGTTCAGCCACTCCCCCCGGTCCTCGAGGACGTGGAGGACGAGGGGGACCCCCTCCCAGGTGGGGTTGGTCAGCGTCTTGAACGGCTTGGCCGCCCCGGGCGCATCGAACAGCGCGACCACCTGGGATACGGCGTCGGCCGCCTGCGTCTCGCCCGGGGCGTCGCCCGAGAAGGGACCCGGCTCGGAGGTGAGCGTCTGTGGCGCGAGGGCGGGGACGGACACGGGGGGGCTGACGGCGACGGCCCTGGTCGGCGAGACCACGGCGGCGGCCACGATGCCGACCACCAGCTGCAGCGCGACGACCACGGCCAGGACCCTTCGGAACGGCTGCTGTCGCGTCGGATCCACCGGCGGCAACGCTATCTGGACCTGACGGGCGAGCACGAAAGGCCCATCGGCGGGCATCACGCCGTTCCGAGGAGACGACACCAGGAGTGGCCCGGCGGCTACCGGCCGCCGACGCCGACCGGAAGGCCGGCCGGGTCCCAGCCCAGCAGGGTGACGGCCTGGGTGAAGGCGAAGCGGTCGGTCATCCCGGCCACGTAGGCCACGGCCTCGCGCAGGGCGGCGTCGCTGCCGGCGACCAGGCCCCGGGGGGTGGTCCCGTTCCCGTCAAAGGCGGGCAGCACGTTCGGGCGGTCGGCGTACAGCTCGACCAGGGCCCGCAGCACCCTGACGACCGATGCACCCTGCTGGAGGGAGGCCGGGCGCAGGTACACGTGCTCGTAGTTGAAGCCGCGAAGCGTGGCCAGGGCCTCGGCCAGGTCGGGGAGCATGCCGATGCGGCCGCCCGCAGCCGACGCCTCGACCAGACCGCGGATCAGCGCCCGCAGCTGGGTCGACCGGGTGGAGCCGCAGCGCTCGAGGACCACTGCGGGCACCATCTCGTAGGCGACCACTCCGGCGGCGACGGCGTCCTCGAGGTCGTGGCAGACGTAGGCGATGCGGTCGGCCCAGGAGACGACCTCGCCTTCGGGGGTGGCCGGCGCAGGGCGGCTCCACGAGTGGTTGCGGATGCCGTCGAGCGTCGCCTCGCACAGGTTCAGCGGCGCCAGCGTGACATCGGCGCCCCAGGTGGCGTGGTCGAACCCCTCGGGCAGGAACGGGGCGAAGGCGTCCTCGCTGGCGTGGCCGCCCGGCCCGTGGCCGCAGTCGTGGCCGAGGGCGATGGCCTCGGCCAGCGCCACGTTGAGGCGCAGCGCACGCGCTGCCGCCGTGGCCACCTGCGCCACCTCGAGGGCGTGGGTGAGCCGGGTGCGCTGGTGGTCGTCGGGGAAGACGAAGACCTGGGTCTTGCCGGCCAGGCGACGGAAGGCCGACGAGTGGAGGATGCGGTCCCGGTCGCGCTCGAAGCACGTGCGCCACGGGTCGGGCTCCTCCTCGGCCGCCCGCCGCCCCGCCCCGGCCGAGCGGGTGGCGCCCATCGCCAGCGACGCGTCCTCGGCCGCCTCGCGCTCGGCCCGGCCCAGCAGCCCGAGCCCGTCGGGCTGACCAGGCCCGGCGGAGGTGTCGGCGTGGGCCACCCGGATGCCGCCACCGGCCTGGTGCCCGTCCATCGTGGAGGCCCAGCGCTGCGCCCGCTCGCTCCACCCGGCGCCGACCGTGGCCTCCCGGGCGCCGGCTGCGTCGCCCCTGTCGACCAGGGCCACCTCCTGGTCACCGGTGCCGTTCGCGCCCATGCCGAGACGGTACCGAAGGCCCGTGACGACGAGGTCGACCGTTGGGCCCGGAGCGCCCGTTTGCTGATGGCGAGCGCGGCTCCGGTAGGTTGCCGGGCATGGAGGTCAGGATCGGCGTGACGCAATCGCCTCGCGAGCTGGAGGTCGACCTCGGCGACGGCGCCGACGCCACCGCGCTGGGCGCCGAGATCGAGGCGAAGCTGGCCGCCGGCGGCGTCCTGTGGCTCACCGACAAGAAGGGCCGCCGGGTGGGCATCCCCACCGAGAAGGTGGCCTACATCGAGCTCGGCAGCGCCGACGACAACCGTCGCGTGGGCTTCGGGCTGGGCTGACGTCCCGGCCGGTGCCGGCCTCGTCCGCCCTCCTCGATCGCCGCCTGCTGTTCGTCTCGGGCAAGGGGGGCGTCGGCAAGTCCACCGTCGCCGCCGCCCTGGCCCTGCTCGCGGCCGAGCAGGGCAAGCGGGTGCTGGTCTGCGAGGTCGACGCCAAGGGCAACCTCGCCGACTTCTACGAGACCGCGCCCCTCAAGTTCGCCGAGCGCGAGGTGCAGCCGGGCCTGTGGGCCATGGCCATGGACACCGAGGCCAGCCTGAAGCAGTACCTGTCGCTGCAGATGAAGGTCCCGCTCGTGGCCCGGATCGGGCCGATCGCCCGGATGTTCGAGTTCATCGCCGTGGCCGGACCCGGCGTCAAGGAGATCGTCACGATCGGCAAGTTCTGCTGGGAGGTGCGGCAGCGCCACTACGACTTGGTCGTCGTCGACGCCTCGCCCACCGGCCACATCGTCGGGCAGCTGGCCTCGCCGCAGGCCATCAACGAGCTGGTGCAGGTCGGGGTGGTCCGCAACCAGACGCAGTGGATGCTCGACATCCTGGGCGACCCGGCCAAGACCGGCCTGGTCATCGTGGCCACCCCGGAGGAGATGCCGGTGGCCGAGACCATCGAGCTGTCGCACCGGATCCGCGACGAGACGAACGTCGAGCTGGCCGCCGTGGTCGTGAACCGGGTGCTCCCCGAGCTGTTCGGCCGGGGCGAGGAGCAGGTCTTCGACCGGCTGGCCCAGGACCCGGAGGCGCTGTCCCGGGCCATCGGCGGCGACGCCTCCCCCCTCATCGGCGCAGCCGCGCTGGCGGTGCGGCTGCGGCGCACCCGTGCGGGGCACCTCGAGCACCTCCGCGAGGGCATCGACCCGGCCATCCCGCTGCTCTACGTCCCCTACGTGTTCCTGAAGGACCACGGCCTGCGCGCCACCCGCGTGGTGGCCGAGGCGCTCGGCGAGGAGCTGGGCACGTGAGCGAAGCGAACGAGCCGGTGAGGGGTGAGCGTCGCCTGTCTGGACTGAGGAGCGGAGGAGGCGAGCCTTCAGGCGAGCCGGGGGAAGCGACGAGGGAAGGCAGGCGGTCAGCGAGTCCCGATCTGCGGCGGGGAACACTGTGATCCAGCGCTTCGCCACCGTCACCCGGGAGACCAAGGAGACCAAGATCGCCGTGTCCGTCGACCTCGGCGGCGGGCCGGTGACGGTCACCACCGGGCTGCCGTTCTTCGACCACATGCTCGACCAGCTCGGTCGCCACGGGGGGTTCGGCCTGTCGGTCGAGGCCGTCGGCGACCTGCACGTCGACGGGCACCACACGGTCGAGGACACCGGCATCGCCCTCGGCGAGGCATTCCGCCAGGCGCTGGGGGACAAGGCCGGGGTGGCCCGCTTCTCAAGCGGCCTCTTCCCGCTGGACGAGGCGCTCGTCGAGGTCGCCCTCGACCTGTCCGGCCGTCCCTACATGGTCTGGGAGGTGCCCCTCGGCGAGGTGCTGCCACTCGGCACGCCGCCGTTCAACCCCGAGATGGCCGGCCACTTCTGGCAGTCCTTCGCCACCTCGGCCGGGCTGACCCTCCACGTCACCCTCCGGCGTGGCGACAACACCCACCACATCGTCGAGGCGGCGTTCAAGGGCGTCTCCCGCTGCCTGCGCGCTGCGGTGCGGGTCGACGGCCTGGACCTGCCGTCCACCAAGGGCGTGCTGTAGGTGGGAGGACCGCGCATCGCCGTCCTCGACTACGGCATCGGCAACCTGCGCAGCGCCCAGAAGGCGTTCGAGCGGGTCGGCGCCGACGC
>JBKJUI010000283.1:0-4626 GCA_046590775.1 Acidimicrobiales bacterium | reverse complement strand
GGCCACCGCCTACGCCGTCGTGGTGGCGGACGGCGCCACGGCCGACGCCGTGTCGGGCCCGTGGGGTCGTTCGGGCGACGACCTCCTCCTCCTCTACACAGGAGGCACCACCGGGATGCCGAAGGGCGTGATGTGGCGCCAGGACGACCTGTTCAAGGTGCTGGGCAGCGGCGGCAACCCGCTGTTCGGCCTCCCGCCGGCCCCCAGCCTGGACGCGCTGGCCGAGCGCATCACGGGACCGGGACCCGTCCTCCTGCCGGCGTGCCCGCTGATGCACGGCACCGGCCAGCTCACCTGCTACACCAGCCTCAACCAGGGCGGCTCCGTGGTGCTCCTCCCCGGTGTCGGCCGCCCGCTCGGCCCGGCGGCCCGCCGGGGGTTCGACGCCGAGGGGCTGCTGGACGAGGTCGAGCGGCGGCGGGTCAACGTCCTCGTCATCGTCGGCGACGCCTTTGCCCGCCCGCTCGTCGCCGCCCTCGGGTCGGCCCCTGGCCGCTGGGACCTCTCCAGCCTCGGGCTCATCACCAGCTCGGGCGCCATGTGGAGCCAGGCCGCCAAGGAGGACCTACTCCGCCACCTGCCGTCGGTCCTGCTCTACGACTCGCTGGGCTCCTCCGAGGCCGTGGGCCTGGCCCAGTCGGTCTCGGCCTCGGGTGCGGTCGGGACGACGGCCACCTTCGCCGTCAGCGAGCGGGTGAAGGTGCTGGCCGAGGACGGCCGGGAGGTCCGGCCGGGATCCGACGAGACCGGCATGGTGTCGATCAGGGGCGCCCTGCCGCTCGGCTACTACAAGGACGCGGCCAAGAGCCGGCGGACCTTCCGGGTCGTCGAGGGGGTGCGCTGGTCGACCCCCGGCGACCACGCCCAGGTTCGGGACGACGGCACCATCCGGCTGCTCGGCCGAGGCTCGGCCGTGATCAACACCGGCGGCGAGAAGGTCTTCCCCGAAGAGGTCGAGGAGGTACTGAAGGAGCACCCGAGCGTCCAGGACGCAGCCTGCCTCGGCCTTCCGGACGAGCGCTTCGGCGAAGCCATCTGCGCCCTGGTCGAGCCCGCGCCCGGCTCCGAGGTCGACCAAGCGGTCCTCGTCGAGCACGTGAAGGGCCGGTTGGCGTCGTACAAGGCGCCGAGGACCGTGCTCGCCGTCGCCTCGATCGGTCGGGCGCCCAACGGCAAGCTGGACCACCGGGCGCTCCGCGAGCTGGCCGTGGCCAGGGTCGGCGGGACCCCGGTCGATCCACCGTTGTCCACCTGAGCCCGTAAGATCGGGGGCGATGGACGCCACCGCCCAACTCGACGCCTTCCTCGACCGCACCAAGCGGGAGACCTCCTTCGGGCCGGGCCAGCTGCAGGACCTGCTCTTCGATCTCTGGGGCGCCCTGAAGGACACCCCCGCTCAGCCCGAGGTCGAGCGCTGGCTCACCCTCACCGTGGAGCGGCACCTGTTCTCGGCCGACGAGGTGAAGGGTGCCCTGACCGGCATCCGCGACCTCGCCGAGCTCGTCCCCGCCGACTCCCACTAGCCGCCTCTGAGGCTTGGCGCACGGGCGACGCACGTCGGCCAGATCGGTGCCCGGCCGGGCGGCGAGGCCCGGCCGGGCTTTGCGGGATCACCGTAGGGGCCGACGGCGACCTCCGCTTTCTCGGAAGGTAGCGGATGGAGGGTGCGCGGTGCACCTACTGATGGGCGATTTCTCCGACTCCGGGGGTCGAACCTCGGCCACCGGCCGTGGGAGGATGGCTGGATGGACCTGGCCTACCCGCCCGAGGTCGAGGCGTTCCGCTCGGAGATCCGCGGCTGGCTGGTGGCGAACCTCCCTCCAGGCTGGTCCGAGCCCGGCTTCCAGCTGACGGGGGAGGAGCGGGTCGCCTTCAACGAGGAGTGGGTGCACAAGCTGCACGAGGGGGGCTGGATCTGCGCCAGCTGGCCCGAGGAGTACGGCGGCCGTGGCCTGTCAGTCATGGAGAGCGTCGTGCTGGCCGAGGAGTTCGCCCGCGCTGGCGCCCCCATGCGGGCCGACTTCTTCGGTGACACCCTGGTCGGCCCCACGATCCTGCAGTGGGGCACCGAGGAGCAGAGGAAGGCGCTCCTGCCCAAGATCCAGTCGGGCCAGATCAGCTGGTGCCAGGGCTTCAGCGAACCCGAGGCCGGTTCCGACCTGGCCGGCCTCAAGACCAGGGCCGTCCTGGACGGCGACGAGTGGGTGATCAGCGGCCAGAAGATCTGGACGACCCAGGCTCAGCAGGCCGACTACATCTTCCTGCTGGCCCGCACCGATCCCGATGCGCCCAAGCACAAGGGGATCAGCTTCCTCCTGGTCCCCATGCGCCAGCCGGGGATCGAGGTGCGCCCGATCGTCCAACCCGACGGCACGGCCGAGTTCAACGAGACGTTCCTCACCGACGCCCGCTGCCCGAGGGAGAACGTCGTCGGAGGCGTGCACAACGGCTGGGCCGTGGCCATGACCACCCTCGGCTTCGAGCGGGGGAGCTCGGCCACCACCAGCCACCGCCGGTTCGAGAAGGAGCTGGAGCTCATCGTGGCCAAGGCCCGGGAGAACGGGGCGCTCACCGACCCGGTCATCCGCCAGCGGCTGGCGGCGGCCTGGTCGAAGGTCCGGATCATGAAGATCAACGGGCTGCGCAGCCTCTCGGGGATCCTCGACCCCGATCTGTCGCAGGCTCAGAAGCAGGCGTTGGCCGCCCTCGCCGCCACCAACAAGATGTTCTGGTCGGAGTACCACCGGGACGTCATGGAGCTGGCTCTGGACATCCTCGGCATGGCTGGCCAGGTCCTCACCGGCGGGGCCGACGACGAGTCGATCCCCGGCGTCCAGCGGGGGCGGGGACGCGACGACTACCCCGTCAGCCCGCTCCAGGCCAGCTTCTTCTTCAGCCGGTCCGAGACCATCTGGGGCGGGACGGCCGAGATCCAGCGGAACATCGTCGGCGAGCGGGTCCTCGGACTGCCGAAGGAGCCCCGCCTGCCGACGTGAAGATCCTGAATGCGGGGGTTGACGGACCCCCCGATGAGGGGGAAGATGACCTCACGACATCGGTGAGATCCGACCGACGAAAGGGGGACGACCCATGGCTCGGGAAGACCACGGTGAGGAGCGCGGGCCGCCCGGTTCTTGAGGCCCGGCGGGGCGTGAGCGCCCTGGCCGGGCCGGAGGAAGACGGCCGCTGAACGCCACTGAACACCGCGCAACGACGAGGCCCGCACGGCCGCCACACTCGCAGGGGGAAAGCCCCAGCGGTTGGCTCGCCCAGGAGGACGGTCTCTCACCCACAAAGCCGGACCAGTGCCCATCAGCGGAGTCGTCGAAAGACGAGAAAGGGGTCGGCAAACCGCCGGCCCCTTTTTCGTTCCCCGGTTCAGTCCCATTTCGCTCACTTGCGTAGCCGGGGCCGGGGCGGGAGCATGTCGTCATGCTCTCCACCGTCCAGCTGTTCCTCGCCCTCGGCTTCGGCCGCTTCGCCCTCGTGGCCGACCTGGTCGTGACCGGTGCCGCCGTCGCCGTCGCCACGGTCGTCGCCGTGCGGAGCGGTCGCACCTCGCGGCCACAGCAGCAGGACACGGTCGTGGCCGAGGCCGAGGCCGTCGTCGCCGGCGCCCCGAGCCCGCAGCCCACCAGCGTCAGCTGACGTCGGCCCGTCCGAGCTCGGGCGGCGGCGGTCCCCACCGGCCGCCGAGGTAGTCGCGCACGGCCAGGCGGCTGGGCCGGCTGCGGCGGGCGGCGGGCAGCTCGAACCCGAGGCGGATGCCCGCCCGGTACGGGCCGAACCAGCGGCGGACGAGGTGCAGCGTGTTGCGGGCTTTGAGGTAGTCGCTGATCCCCACCGACGCCAGGCCCGTGTTGCGCGCCCCGGCCCCCCACACCTGGCCGCTGAGCCACCCCTGCGCCCGGGCCCGCAGGGCGAGGTCGGCCTCCTCGCAGTAGGCGAAGAACCCTTCGTCGAACAGGCCGACCTGCTCGAGGCAGGTCAAGCGGGCCACGAGCAAGGTCCCGTGCGGGTAGCCGGCAGGGGCCCAGTCGCCGGCGCGCACGGCCGGCACGCTCATCCCGCCGAAGTAGGGGTCGACGATCGGCACCTCGTCGAGCCCGAGGTCGGCTCCGGCCAGCCCGGCCCGGGGCCGGGCGGCCGCCACCTCCACCATGCGGTCGAGGGCGCCCTCGGCGATGTCGACGTCGTGCGGGCACACGGCCACCCACGCGGTCCGGGCCAGCCGGAGCCCGATGTTGGCGCCTGCGCCGAAGCCCAGGTTGCGACCGGCTTCGACGACCTCGACCCCGGCCGGGTCCCCCGGGTCGGGCGGGGCGGTGGACCCGTTGTCGACCACGACGACGCGGAGCTGGCCTGACCAGCTGGACCGCAGCGATCGGACGGTCGCCGCCAGCGCCGCCGGCTGGTCCCGGTGGACGACCACGGCGGTGAGCGAGGCGGCCATCCGGCCCCATCCTCACCCGCCGGCGGCTCGGGGTCAGGCGGCGGGGTGGGACAGGGCGGCGAGGAGGGAGGCGCCAACCGACTGGGCCCGGGCCGGGCCGACGCCCTGCACGGCGGCCAGCTCGGGGAGCGTGGTGGGCCGAGCCTGGGCCAGCCGCTCGAGCACGGAGTCGG
>JBKJUI010000211.1:0-4234 GCA_046590775.1 Acidimicrobiales bacterium | reverse complement strand
GTTCGGTGGTGGTGCCGGACTGGCGGCGGGCTCGACCGTCGTCGAGAAGAACCTCGACCGGATCACCGTGGCGGCTGCGGTGGCCTGGGTCCTCACCACCATGATCCTGGGGATCAGGCTCCAGTGATCAGCAGCACTCGCCACACCTGACCAACGGAGGTCATATCCACGTGCGACACCGCCCCACGAAAGCCCGCTTGGGCCTCGCCCTCCTCTTCTCAGTGGGGTTGGCCGCCTCGGCCTGCTCCAGCGACAGCAGCACCACGACGTCCGCCGGAGGGTCCTCGACCACCGGGGCGGCTCAGGCACCCCAAGGCGGTGACCTCGTGTTCGGCGCAGAGCAGGAGGGCGACTGCATGGACTGGATGGGCAGCTGCGCCGGCGCCTCGTGGGGCATCTACACGGCTGGTGCGCTGACGATGCCCAGGTCGTTCGACTTCGACGACAACAAGTACAAGCCGAGCCCCCTGCTCGCCGGGGAGCCGAAGCTCGAGGTCAGCCCCAAGCAGGTGGTCACCTACAAGATCAACGAGAAGGCCGTGTGGAACGACGGCACCCCGATCACGTCCGAGGACTACCGCTACACCTGGGACCAGGTCGTCAACGGCACGGACATCTACTCCAAGTCGGGCTACGAGAAGGTCGAGGGCGTGGCCACGCCCGACCCGAAGACGGCGGTCGTGACGTTCAAGGAGCCCTACGGCGCCTGGCGTGACATCTTCGGCGGCTACTACGGCATCTTCCCGAGCCATCTGCTGAAGGGCAAGGACCGGAACGCGGAGATGAAGGACGGCTACAAGTTCTCCGGCGGCCCGTGGGTCCTGGAGGCGTGGAACAAGGGCACCGACACCAAGCTGGTGCCGAACCCGATGTACTGGGACAAGAAGCCGAATCTGAGCTCGATCACCTTCAAGCTCATCGAGGACACCGCCGCGGCCCAGTCGGCGCTTCGCTCGAGCCAGGTCTCGATGCTCTACCCGCAGGCCCAGCCAGGCCAGGAGCAGCTGAAGTCGATCCCCGGCATCAAGTTCCAGGCCATCACGTCGCTGTCCTACGAGGCCATCTGGATCAACACCACCAAGGCGCCGTTCGACTCGAAGAGCGTGCGGCAGGCCCTGGCCTACGCCGTCGACCGCGACGCCATCGTGAAGCAGCTGTTCTCGCCGATCCAGCCCGACATCAAGCGGATCGACTCCTTCGCCACCCCCGCCTACAACGAGAACTACGTCAGCTCGTTCTCGAAGTACTCACCGGTGAACGCGAGCAAGGTCGACGAGGTCATGAAAGCCGACGGCTGGGCCAAGGGTGCCGACGGCATCTGGGCCAAGGGTGGCCAGAAGGCCGCCTTCGAGGTCAAGAGCACCCAGGGCAACAAGCGCCGCCAGCAGACGCTCGAGATCATGCAGAGCCAGATCAAGGCCCTCGGGTTCGCCATGACCATCAACCTGATCAAGTCCTCGGTGCTGTTCGGCGAGGACGGCCCCAAGGGCAACTTCCAGGCCGCCCTGTACGCCCAGGTACCGGCGTCCAACGACCCCGACCAGTGCACCCTGTGGTGCTCGAAGAACATCCCGGGCCCGGCCAACGCCGACTCCGGCCAGAACTGGACCCGGCTCACCGACCCGGCGATCGACGCGGCCTACATCGCCCTCGAGACCGAGCTCGACACCAAGAAGGCCACCGAGCTGGTGAAGAAGGGTCAGGACGCCCTCTCCGACGGCGTGCCGGCCATCCCCGTTGACCCGTTCCCGGACATCATCGCCTTCCAGGAGGACGTGATCGGAACGCCGGGCGGCGTTCGTCACAATCCTTCGTTCGGGCCGTGGGTGTACGCCAACACCTGGTTCCTCAAGAAGAAGTAGCCAGCCGAGGGGCTCGGTCGGGCCGCAGTCCGGCCGAGCCCCGCGAACAGAAGAAGGTGACAGCGTGGTCACGTTCGTGATCCGTCGGATCGCACTGTCGATCCCGGTGCTCCTGGTGGCCACGGTCCTGGTGTTCTTCTTCGTCCGGGCCACCACCGACCCCCTGGCCCGGGTCGCCCAGGTGACCGACCCGAACGCCAAGACCCGCCTGGCCGTGCAGCTGGGGCTGCAGGAGGAGCCGTGCGCTCCGTTCGTCTTCACCAACTCCGACGGCCAGAGGGTCGAGCCGAAGACCCCGGGCGGTCAGCCCATCATCCGCTGCCAGAAGGTGTCGGCGGTCACCCAGTACGCCCGGTACATGGGCGACCTGGCCCGCAGGGAGCTGCCGGCCAGCCAGATCACCGGCCGGCCCGTGTCGCAGGAGCTGCGCAAGGCGATGGGGGCCACCGTCCAGCTCATCTTCTGGGGGGTGCTGATCGCCGCCCTCGTCGCCATCGCCTGCGGCGTCTACTCGGCCGTCCGCCAGTACTCGGTGCTCGACTACGCCTTCACCGGCCTCACCTTCGTGGCCCTGGCCATGCCACCGTTCTGGTTCGGCCTCATCGTCATCCAGTTCGGCAGCGTCTACCTGAGGGACAAGCTGAACCTCGAAGATCCGGTCTTCTACTCCATCGGCCTCGAGAGCACGGGGCCGATCGACTACGCGCGCCACCTCGCGCTCCCGGTGGCCACCCTGGGCGTGCAGATCATCGCCTCCTGGACCAGGTTCCAGCGGTCGTCGATGCTCGACGTGATGAACGCCGACTACATCCGCACGGCCAAGGCCAAGGGCCTGTCCCGGGGCCGGGTCGTGTTCAAGCACGGCCTGCGGAACGGGCTCATCCCGCTGGTGACGGTGATGGCCATCGACATCGGCGGGCTCTTCGGCGGGCTCATCATCACCGAGCAGATCTTCTCGATCCCGGGGATGGGCAAGCTGTTCTTCACCAGCCTCCAGACCGGGGACGTGAACGTGCTGCTCCCGTGGCTCCTGCTGACCGCCACCCTGGTCATCCTGTTCAACCTGCTGGCCGACGTGCTCTACGGGGCCCTCGACCCGAGGATCCGGATCTCATGAGCCAGCTCGAGACCCAGCCCACCTCGGCCGAGGCCGGCGCCACCGCCGAGACCGCCCCCGACCTTTCCGACGACGCCGTCCGCTCGCAGTGGCGCCTGTTCCTGCGCCGATTCCTCCGCCACCGCCCGGCCGTGGCCGCCCTCCTGGTGCTGCTGGTCCTCTACGTCTGCGTGCTGTTCGCCAGCCAGGTGTCTCCCTTCCCCATCAGCCCCGAGCTGAACGCGGAGACACTGGGCAACTCCTACAAGCCCCCGAACGGCACGAACTGGTTCGGCACCGACGAGAACGGGCGTGACGTGCTCACCCGGGTCATCCACGCCGGTCGCGTCTCGCTCAACGTCGGGCTCTTCGTGGCTTTGATCTCCGGGGGCGTGGGCGTGGTCGTCGGGTCGCTGGCCGGCTTCTTCGGCGGCATCCTCGACCAGCTCCTCATGCGCATGACCGACCTGTTCCTGCTCGTGCCGAGCATCGCCATCCTGTCGATGGCCCAGAAGGGGTTGGAGTCGAAGGAGCTGCCCGTCTTCGGGAAGATCAGCCCCACCGTGCTGATCATCGCCATCCTCTCCATCCTGTTCTGGATGCAGATGGCCCGGGTGGTGCGCGGCCTGATCCTGTCGCTCAAGGAGAAGGAGTTCGTCGAAGCGGCCCGGGCCTCGGGGGCGTCCAGCTTCCGGATCATCAGCCGGCACATCCTGCCCAACATCATCGGGCCGATCGCCGTGAACGTCACCCTGGTGGTTGGCCTGGCCATCGTGGCCGAGTCCACCGTGTCGTTCCTCGGCTTCGGCCTGCGGCCGCCGGCGGTCTCGTGGGGTGTGATGCTGAGCAACGGCCAGAGCAGCATCGGCACGCCAAACGCCTACCTCATCTACTTCCCGGGCCTGGCCATCCTGGTCACCGTCCTCTGCGTCAACTTCCTGGGCGACGGGCTGCGCGACGCCTTCGACCCGCAGTCCGGGCACGACTGATGGCCGACGTCGTGGCCGCGCGGCGGGACGACATCGTGCTGAGCGTCGAGGATCTGCGCGTCACCTTCCCGACCGACGACGGGCCGGTCTACGCCGTCGACGGGGTCACCTACGAGGTCCGGGCCAACGAGGTCCTCGGCATCGTGGGCGAGTCGGGCTCGGGCAAGTCGGTCAGCTCGCTGGCCATCATGGGCCTGCTCCCGAAGAACGCCAAGGTGAGCGGGCGGGTGATGTTCGATGGCCAAGACCTGCTGGCCCTGTCGGAGAAGGAACGGCGGGTGTTGCGG
>JBKJUI010000161.1:0-6791 GCA_046590775.1 Acidimicrobiales bacterium | reverse complement strand
GTCAGCTTCAGCTCGAGGTCGATGCCCTCGGCGGTGGCCACACCCTGGTTGTAGGCCCGGTCGGTGTAGGCCCACTGCACCGACCGGCGCCCGTAGTCGAAGAACGGCTCGCAGTCGAGGGTGACCTGCACCTCGCCGGTGACGCAGCGGATGCTGCGCAGCAGCACGTGGTCGGCGTCGTAGTCGGTGGGCGCCCGGCGATGGGTCTTGGACCGGTCGTCGAGGTGGTGCCACGGCCCGATCAGCAGCAGGTCCCGCACGATGATCCACCCGGTCTGGGTGGCCCAGCTCGTCTCCAGGACCATCGTCCCCGGCAGGTAGCGGCGGGCGGTGGGCACGGTCACGTCGGCCGGGCCGACCCGGAACCCGCCGGCATCGCGGTCGAGGAGGGCGCCGAACACGCTGGGCGAGTCCATCCGGGGCAGGCACAGCCACTCCACGTTGCCGCTCGGCGCCACCAGCGCGGTGGCCTCGCAGTCCGACAGGAACCCGTAGCTGCCGATGGGCGGGAACGACGAGTGGCCCAGCAGGCCGTCGACCGCCTCGGGAGCCGTCACGTGTTCCACTCTTCCAGGTTCGGCCGCCACGCGACTGTTTCCAGGGAGAAGACGGGCCGAATCGTTCAGGTCGGCCCCCCGAGCAGAGGCCACGCCCTCCTCCTCTGAGACCCCCGGATCCCCCTGCCGCTCGCACAAGCACTCGTCCCAGTGGACCGGGTTCTGGCGCGCCAGCTGACACCGCCACAGCGCCGCCTTCTGACGCGCCAGTTGACCGTGCGGTTCTGGCGCGCCAGTTGACCTCGTCGGAGCGCAATCTTCTGACGCGCCAGTTCTGCGCAGTCGCTTTGCTCTCCTCCGCTGGGAGAGGTCGGGGCCCCGTTCGGTGCCGACGAAGCCCGTGCGGCGCTTCTTGACGCTGTCCCTCGAGAGGGACGACCAGCTGCGGCGGGGCAGCGGTACCGTCCCTCGCATGCCGCCGGGCGGGAATGACGCATGACCACCCAGTTCGACCGTGCCGCCGCCGCGGTCGCGCCGCTCGATGCTGGAGCCATGGCCGAGGCCGTGGCCCTGCAGGGGCGGCTGACCAAGCCGGCCGGTGCCCTTGGCCGGCTTGAGGCGGTGGGCATCCGCCTGGCCGGGATCGGGGGCGCCTGCCCGCCGCCCTCGCCGAGCCCGGCAGCTGTGGCCGTCTTCGCTGGCGACCACGGGGTGGTGGCCCAGGGGGTCACCGGCTGGCCCCAGGAGGTGACCGCCCAGATGGTGGCCAACTTCTGTGGCGGCGGGGCCGCCATCAACGTGTTGGCCCGACAGGCCCGGGCTGGTGTCGTCGTCGTGGACGTAGGGGTGGCCACCGAGCTGGACGACGCCCCCGGGCTGCTGCGCCGCAAGGTGCGGGCCGGCACGGCGGACCTGGCCACCGCCCCGGCGATGACCCTCGACGAGGCGGTCTCTGCCCTCGACGTCGGCTGTGTCGTGGCCGAGGAGCTGGTGGCCGGCGGGGCCCGCTGCCTGGTGACCGGCGAGATGGGCATCGGCAACACCACCCCGAGCGCCGCCCTCATCGCCGCTCTCACCGGACGCCCCCCGCTCGATGTCACGGGTCGGGGAGCGGGCATCGACGACGCCATGCTCCTGCGCAAGCTGGACGTGATCAGCGCGGCACTGGCCCTGCACGCCGATCAGGTAGCCGCCGGCCCTCTCGCCACCCTGGCGGCCCTCGGCGGCCTGGAGATCGCTGCGCTGGCCGGGTTCATCGTGGGAGGGGCCGCCGCTGGTGTCCCCGTCGTGGTCGACGGCGTGGTGGCCAACGCCGCCCTCCTCGTCGCCGCTGCCGTCGTCCCGGCGGTCGTCGACCGCTGCATCGCCGGCCACCGCTCGGCGGAGCCGGGGGCAGCGGCGGCGCTCGCTCACCTCGAGTTGGAGCCGCTGCTCGACCTCGGCCTGCGCCTCGGCGAGGGGAGCGGTGCCTGCCTCGCCCTCCCCATCGTGGAGGCCGCCGCCCGCATCCTGAGGGAGATGGCCACGTTCGACGCCGCAGGCGTCACGGAGAAGAGCCCCTGAGGCCGCCGCCGGAGCAACCCGGGCAGAAGCGTCTGCCCCGGCCGCACCTACTGCCCGGGCAGAAAACAGCCCACTGCCGCTCGTGGACGAGACGGCGGATGCTCCTTGACCGGCCGGGCCGGACGGTCAGGCTGAGGTCGGGCTCAGGTCGGGCCGGGCCCCGTCGGAGCTGACGCTGCCGTTCGTGCTGGGGCCGTTGCGGTCGTGGGCGGCGTTCAGCATGTGGTGGAGGAGGAGGAGCTGGGTGAGAGCCAGCGGCTCGAGCCGGGGGCCGTCGGCGATGGCGCCGAGCGATGTCGGCACCGGGCGCTCGCCGCCCTCGCTGCCCGTGCACTCTTTCCAGATGTCCTGCTCGACCTTCCTGGTGACCTCGGGGTCGGCGTAGCCATGGATGTGCAGGGCGTCGACGGGGCGGTTGTTCTCGTCCCGCACCAGCTTGAGGTGCATGGCGTTGCGGGGCACGTCCTCGAGGATCGTGACCAGGTCGGGGTGGGCGATCGTCGGACGAAGGAGCAGCTGGACCGAGAGCGGGTCGTTGCTGGTCTCGCCCCGCTCCTCGATGGGGGCGAAGCGGACGACGATGTCGGCGTCACGCCGCTGCGGACGGATGAACGCTTCGGAGTCGGGCTCGCGCTTGTCCAGGTCGGCGAGCACCTGCGCCTCGGCGTAGCCCCGGTCTCGGGTGTCGCGGCGGATCTTCCAGGCTCGGCGGATCTCCTCGGGCGGATCGAGGTAGACCTTGATGTCGAAGCAGGCCTGGGAGAGCCGGGTGTGCAGGGGCAGGAGCCCTTCGATGATCACGAACTCCCGAGGCTCGATGAGCTCGGGGCGGTCGAGGGTGCCGTTCTCGTGGCCGTACTTCGGCTTGAGGATGGGCTGGCCCATGGCGAGCAGCTGGAGGTGCTGCTCCATGATGTCCATGTAGTTGCAGTCGGGGTGCAGCGGCGTGAACGGCACGCTCTTGCGCTCGACGCGGTCGTAGCGGTGGTAGTCGTCGACGCAGATGGCGGTGACGCGGCTCGGGCCGAGGGCCTGGGCCAGGCCCTTGGTGAGCGTGGTCTTCCCCGACGCGCTGTCACCGGCGATGGCCAGCATGACCGGGCGCCGGCGGTGGCCGTCCCGGAGCGCTCGTCGCGTCGCGATTTCCTTGTCAGGCACAGGACTCCTCACACTCCGAGTGGTCCGTCGACGCTACGGGCTGACGGGGACGGGGAACCTCCCCTGCCTGGTGGAACCGATGGGGGACGCGCCGCCCGGCGGCAAGGTGGGTCACCGATCGCCCCGGCGTAGATTCCGAGGATGGAGAACGGGGAGCCTCTGCGCGTCGTGCTGGTCGACGACCACCAGATGATCCTCGACGGGCTCCGGTCGATGCTCGCCCCCCACGCCGAGCGCATCCAGCTGGTCCTGGCCACGACCGACCCCGAGGAGGCGCTGAGGTTCATCCGTGAGGACCCGCCCGACGTCGCCCTGGTCGACGTGCGGATGAAGCACATGTTCGGCCTCGACCTGTGCGCCAAGATCATCGAGGCGAACCCGTCGGTGCGGGTCGTGATGCTCACCGTCCACGACGACGAGCAGTACCTCTTCCAGGCGCTGCGGGCCGGAGCGCAGGGCTACCTCACCAAGCAGGTCACCGCCGAGGAGCTCATCGCCCACCTGCGCCGCGTGCGGGACGGCGAGGTGGTCATCGAGCCGTCGCTCGCCGGGCAGGTGGCCCAGTCCGCCGCCCGCCTGCACCGCGGCGAGTTCTGGGCGGGCGCCCACCTCGGCCTCACCCAGCGCGAGAGCGAGGTCCTCGACCTGCTGGTGAAGGGCCACTCGAACCGGGCCATCGCCAACCGCCTGGTGCTGGGCGAGGAGACCATCAAGACCCACGTTCGCGGCGTCTACCGCAAGCTCGGGGTCGGCGACCGCTCCCAGGCCGTCGCCTTCGCCCTCCGCGAGGGCCTCTTCCTGTGACCGTCCCTCCAGGCGCAGCGAGCGAGCCGGCCGCCACTCCTGACGCACCGGCGGGAGGCACGACCGACCCCTGGAACGAGCTTCTTCGGCGGGTCATCGGGCTGACGGCGCAGGACCTTCGAGGGGAGGAGCTGTTCGGGTCGATCGCCGACCTGGTGGCTCGCACGGCGGCGGCCGACGTGTGCTTCCTGCACGTCGTCGACGGGCTGGCCGGCGACCTCGTGCTGGCCGGGGCCACCCCGCCGTTCGAGCACCTGGTGGGCACCATCCGGCTGAGGCTGGGCGAGGGGATCGCCGGCTGGGTGGCCGAGCGCGGCGAGCCGGCGCTCGTCACCGACAAGTGGGACGACCCCCGCTACCACTACATTCCGGCCCTGCGGGGCGAGGACTTCAGCTCGATGGTGTCGGTGCCGCTGCTGCGGGAAGGTCGTCGGGTCATCGGCGTGATGAACCTGCACTCCCGGACCCCGGGGCACTTCAGCGAGGAGCACGTGCTCCACCTCCAGGAGGTCGCCGACCTGGTGGCCGGCATCGCCCAGACGGCCCTGCTCTACCAGCGGCTGGCCACCAAGGAGGAGGAGCTGGGTCGCGTCGCGGCCCGCACCGTCGAGCTGCAGGAGCTGGACCGCCGCCGCCTGGCCGGCGAGATCCACGACGGCATCAGTCAGCCCCTGGTGAGCGCCTGGTACCACCTGCGGGCCGCTCTGGCGTCGGCTCCCCCGGGCACCGTGGCCGACGAGCTGGTGGCCATCGAGACGCTGGTGTCCGACGCCCTCGACGAGGCGCGGCGGGCCACGGTGGGCCTGCGGCCGGCGGTCCTCGACGACCTCGGCCTCGCTGCGGGTCTTCGCAGCCTGGCCGCCGGCCTCTCCGGGTTCGAGGTGGAGCTCGACGTCGACCTCGACCTCGAAGCCGGCTCCCCGCCCTTGGCCCCCCACGTCGAGACCGCCGTCTACCGGGTGGCCCAGGAGGCCCTGCAGAACGTGCAGAAGCACGCGGCGTCGACCCGGGTCCGCATCCTCCTCCACCGGCGGGCCGGCGGGCTCGAGCTGAGCGTCATCGACGACGGCCTGGGCTTCGAGCCGCCGGACGAAGCGAACCCGACGTCCTACGGGCTCGAAGGGATGCGGGAACGGGCGGCTCTCCTGGGCGCCCGCCTCGAGGTCCGCTCCCTCCCCGGCAGCGGCACCACCGTCCGCCTCCTCGTCCCCACCAGCCGCCTCTTCGCCACCGCCGACCCCTCATGACCCGTGGTCGACCGTCACCGCGGCTGGCGCGGCACGTAGTCTGGCTCCCAGTAGCCCATCTTGGCGTAGGGGATGACTCCGGCGCCCCACCGCTTCTCGCCCTGGGCCTGCTGGCGGCCGGAGCTCGCTAGGTGGTCCGGTGCTCGAGGACGTCGAGGTTGTAGAACGTCGGCGGCCCGTCTCCGAGCTCCATCATCTTCCCCGACAGCTCCTGAGTGGCCGGGTGGTCCGAGTTCGCCATCGCCTCCTCGTAGGAGTCGAAGAAGACGATGCTGAGGTACTCGCCTGGGTTGTCGCGGTTGGCGCAGACCACCACCCGGCCTGGGCCACCGCCCCCCCGCTTCTGCTGGTACTCGTCGCCGAGCACCCGCACCTCGTCGATCTTCGACGTGCGGAACTGGATGATCTGCACAAACGCCATCTTCGGACCTCCTTGGCTGAACGTGCCCAGAAGGCTACGCCAGGGTCAGGTGTCAGGCTCGGTGCGGTAGACCTCGGCCCGCACGAAGGCCTGGCCGATCCGCTGGGCGCACACCAGCGAGGACAGCCAGGTGCCGCCGTTGGCCGCCGGCTCGGGCGCGTTCATCGGCCAGGCCGAGGTGACGGCGGTGGCCACCAGGACGGCTTCGTCGGCCCGGACCATGTCGCCGAGGCGGAGGGGGCGGTCCCAACCGGGCTCCAGGTCGTCGAGCATGGTGCGCTCGTCGTCGCTCTGGGGCACCAGCCGGCCCTGCATGCCGGCGCCGAGGGCGCGTGCGGCACAGGCGGTGATCACGCCTTCGGGGGCGCCGCCGATGCCCAGGGCGACGTCGAGGGCGCCGGAGGGCACCATGGCCGAGAGACCCGTCATCACGTCGCCGTCGGTCACCAGGACCACCCCGACGCCAAAGGCGCGCAGGCGCTGGATCAGCTCGACGTGGCGGGGCTTGTCGAGCACGCCCACCAGCAGCGTGTCGACCGGACGGTCGAGGGCGGAGGCGATCCGCTTCAGGTTCTCCTCGGCCGGGTCGTCGATGTCGATGGCCCCGGCGGCCTCCGGGCCGACGATGAGCTTGTCCATGTAGTGGCCCTCGGTGCGGTACAGCGACCCGGCCGGCGCCGCGGCGATGACGGCGATGGCGCCGGTGGCGCCGCGGGCGCACAGGGTGGTGCCCTCGAGCGGGTCGACAGCGATCTCGTAGACAGGGCCGGGGCCCACACCGAACCTCTCGCCGACGAACAGCATCGGGGCGTCGTCCTTCACCCCTTCGCCGATGGCCACCTCGCCCTGGCCGCCGGCCGAGGCCAGCGCGCCTCGCATGGCGGCGACCGCGGCGTCGTCGGCGGCCACCTTGTCGCCCCGCCCCACCCAGGCCTGGCAGGCGGCGGCGTTGGCCTTGGCCCGCACGGCCAGTGCCTCTTGAGCCTTCCCGGCGTTGGCGGCGTCGCCCTTCCAGGTGGCGAGGGGGCCGTCCTGCAGCGCCCGGCCGTAGGAGAAGCCGACCTGCCAGGGGTGGGGGCCCTTGGCGTTCATGGCCTGCAG
>JBKJUI010000120.1:0-4945 GCA_046590775.1 Acidimicrobiales bacterium | reverse complement strand
GGCGGCGCCGCCGGGCACGGGCACAGCATCTGGACATTGCTGACCCTCGAGATTTTCCTGCGTCAGCAGCAGTGGTGAGGCCGAGCGCCACAAACCCCAGGGCCACCTACCTCTGTTACTTCTCCTTGCACGAGCCATTGGTGCAGACCCAGGTGCTTCCCTACCTGCGGGCCATCGTCGACGGCGGCGTGGCGGTGACGCTGCTGACCTTCGAGCCGGCAGGAGCGGGCGCCGACGCCACCGAGGACATGGCGGCCGAGCTACGGGCGGACGGCATCGAGTGGCACCGCCGCCGCTACCACAAGCGCCCCAGTCTCCCGGCCACGTTGCTCGACATCGCCGTCGGCGCCTTGTTCGTGCGCCGGCAGGTGCGGGCCGGCGCGGTCGACGTCGTCCACGCCCGCAGCCACGTGCCCGCGGCGATGGCCGTGCTCGGGATGGGCCGGGGGCCGGCGAGACCCAGGTTCCTTTTCGATGTGCGGGGCTTCATGCCCGAGGAGTACGTCGACGCCGGCGTGTGGCCGGCCAACGGCGTGCTCTTCCGGGCCATGAAGGCGGTCGAGGCGCGTCTCCTGCGCCGGGCCGATGGTCTCGTCGTGCTGACGGAGCGGGCCCGGGCCATCCTCACGGCGGCGGCTCCCTCGGTCCCGATCGAGGTCATTCCCTGCTGTGTCGACCTGGCCACGTTCCCCGACCCGACGCCGGCGGCCAAGGAGGCGGCCAAGCGGCAACTGGGCCTCGGCGGGCGGCGGGTGGTGCTCTACGCCGGCTCCACCGCCGGCTTCTACCTCTTCGACGAGATGGTGCAGTTCGCAGTGGCGGCCAGACGGGCCGACCCGTCGACGTTCTTCCTCGTCCTCACCCAGCGCGAGGTCGACCGAGTGGCGTCGCAGGTCAGCGCCGGCGGGCTGGCCCCGGGCGACTTCGCGGTCCGGACGGTGCCTCCGTATGAGATGGCATCCCACGTGGTCGCTGCCGACCTGGCCCTGTCGTTCATCCCGCCCACGTACTCGAAGCAGGCGTCGTCGCCCACCAAGATCGCCGAGTACCTCGCCTGCGGCGTGCCGGTCGTGGCGACGGCCGGCGTGGGCGACATCGATAGCCAGTTGGCCGCCGACCGCGTGGGAGTGCTGCTCGACACGCTGACTCCGGAGGGATTTGCCGACGCGCTGGCGCGGCTGCAACCGATCCTCGACGCGCCGGATGTGGCCGAGCGGTGCCGGGCTACCGCGACCCGATTGTTCGACCTGGCCAACGTGGGCGCCCCCCGGTACGTCGCCGTGTACGACCGCCTGCTCCACGCCGACCGATCGACGGCCGCGTGAGCGCCGCCGCGCCGCCGACGGCGGCTGTCCGGCTGATCACCCGCCTCAACGTGGGGGGCCCCGCCCGCCAGGCGTTGCTGCTGACCCGCGAACTCCAGGCCGACTTCCCCACCATCCTGGCCGCCGGCGACCCCACCGCAGTCGAAGGGGAGCTGAGCGATCCGTTGGTGCCGGTGCGGCGGCTGCCGCTCGTGCGGCCCCTTCATGCGGCCTCCGACGCGCGAGCGGTCGCAGCCGTGCGCCGCCTCCTCGGTGAGACCGGCGCCCGCCTCCTCCACACCCATATGGCCAAGGCCGGCACCGTCGGCCGGGTGGCGGCGCGCACCATGGCCGGCTCCCGGCCCCGCACGATCCACACCTTCCACGGCCACGTTCTCGAGGGCTACTTCAACCCCGGCGTCCAGCGGGCGTTCATCGAGGTCGAGCGGGCGTTGGCCCGCCGCACCGACGCGCTCTTGGCCGTGAGCCCCGAGATTCGAGACGCCCTGCAGTCACTCGGTATCGGCCGGCGTCGTGAGTTCCACGTCATCCCCCTCGGGCTCGACCTCGACCCGTTCCTGGCCGTCCACCAGCCCGCCGGGTCGCTGCGCGGTCAACTTGGCCTCGGTGACGACCAACCGCTTGTCGGTGTGCTGGGACGGCTGGTGGCCATCAAGGCCATCGAGGTTCTTCTCGACGCCATGGTCAGCCTGCCCGGGGTGCATCTCGCGGTGATCGGCGACGGGGACCAGCGGGAGATGCTCGTCGGCCGGTCCGCGGAGCTGGGGCTTGCTGGCCGGGTCCACTTCGTCGGTTGGTCGCCCGACGTGCCCGCCGCGCTGTCCGACCTCGACGTCGTCGCCCTCACCAGCCGGAACGAAGGCACGCCGGTGGCGCTCATCGAGGCCCTGGCCGCAGCGCGCCCGGTCGTCGCCACCGACGTGGGCGGTGTGAGTCACGTCGTCAAGCACGGGGTCACCGGCTGGCTCGCTCCCTCCGGCGACGCCGAGGCCGTGGCCGAGCTGATCCGGCACACGCTCGATGCCCGCGACGAGAGCGCGGCGATGGCGGTGGCCGGCCGGGAGGACGTGCGGACCCGATTCGGCAAAGATCGTCTGATCGTCGACATCCGTGCCCTGTATACCGACCTGGTGGCTCCCAGGGCGCTCCTGTGACGGGCGCCGGCGACCGGGTCCGGGTCCTGGCCATCGTCCCGAGCGTCTATGACCGGTCACCGGGTCAGCGCTACCGGATCGAGCAGTGGGAGCCGTTCCTGAACGCAGCGGGTGTCGACGTCGACTACGAGCCCTTCGAGTCCGACCGGCTTCACCGGCTGCTGTACGAGCCCGCCCGCTATGGCGCCAAGGCCCTGCAGGTGGCGGGCGGATGCCTCCGACGGGTGGGCCACGTGCGGAAGGCCCGTCGCTACGACGCCGTCTTTCTCTACCGGGAGGCCGCCCTTCTGGGCCCAGCGGTGTTCGAGCGGTGGTTGGGCCGGTTCGGGCCACCGGTGGTCTACGACTTCGACGACGCCGTCTGGGTGCCGTACGTGAGCCCGACCAATGCCGGTCTGAGCCGACTCAAGTTCCCCGGGAAGACGGCGGCGATCTGTCGGGTGGCGTCATGCGTCACCGTCGGCAACGCCCACCTGGCCGAGTACGCCAGTCGGTGGAACGACCGGGTCGAGATCGTGCCGACCACCATCGACCTCGACCGCTACACAATTGTCGAGCGACCGGCCAATGCCCGGCCCGTCGTGGGTTGGACCGGCACGCACAGCACCTACCAGCACCTCGACCGACTCCGGCCGGCGCTGGCGGCGGTGGCCCAACAGCATGACTTCGTCCTGCGGGTGATCGGCCCGGCCGACTACCGGATGGCCGGCGTGGAGGTCGAGAACCGGCCGTGGCGCAGCGCAACAGAGGTCGAGGACCTCGGTGGCATCGACAATGGCGTGATGCCCCTTCCCGACGACCAGTGGAGCAGGGGCAAGTGCGGCGCCAAGGCGCTGCAGTACATGGGCCTGGGCATCCCGACGGTCTGCTCTCCAGTGGGGGTGAACACCGAGATCGTCACCCACGGTGTGAACGGGATGCTCGCCGGCGGCATGGATGAGTGGGTGGCGGCGGTGACCACCCTGCTGGGGTCGGACACCGAACGCCGGCGGCTGGGGTCCGCCGGCAGGGACACCGTCGAGCAACGGTTCTCGGCCCAGGTCCACGGGCCCCGCGTTGCCGCGCTGCTCCGCTCGGTGAGCGGCGGTCGGCGGGCGGCAGCGGCCGGCTCGTTCACGGCATGAGGAAGGGTCGCCTGATCGGGTTGGGCTTGCTGGCGCTCCTGCCGCCGCCGCTCAAGCCGGCTCTCTACCGGCGCCTCCTGGGCTTCAAGATCGGCAAGCGGGTGCGCATCGGTCTCACCCTGCTCGACGCCGGCGCGTGCGAGATCGGCGACGACGTCGTCATCGGCCACGGCAACGTCGTGACGCAGGTGGGTCGCCTGGTGGTGGGGGACCACGTGCGCATCGGCGCCCTCAACATCATCCGGGGCGGCGACGAGGTTGTGCTCGAGCGCTACGTGAAGATCCTGCGCCAGAACGAGATCAACTCCATCCCGGGTGCAGATTCGCCGGGTCCACGAGACCCGCGCCTCCGGATCGGCGCCGGCACGGTGATCGCCGCCGGCCACAAGATCGACTTCACCGACCGGGTGAGCATCGGCGCCCGCAGCATCATCGCCGGTCGCAACACGTCGTTGTGGACCCACAACCGCCAGGAGACGGCGCCGATCGTGATCGGCGACCTGGCCTACATCGGCTCCGAGAGCCGGCTGGCCCCCGGCGCCACGGTGCCGTCGCGCTGCCTGGTCGGGCTGGGCTCGGTGGTCATCGGCAACCTCGGAGAGGGCGGCCACCTCTTCGCCGGCGTGCCGGCGCGGGCCGTACGGCCCCTTACCGACGACGACATCGTCCTCCTTGAGCGGAAGACCCGGGACGACCTGCCCGACGATCTTTAGCGGCGGGTGAAATTGGCGGCCAGCGCGTCGGACGCCGCCGACTCCCGCGCCGCAGCCCTGGTCGCCAGCCCCAGGGCGATGAGGGGGGCGACGAGAACGACGATCTGCTCGCGTTCGCGGACGACCGTGCCGTAGTTGCTGATCACCAACGCCAGCACGGCGAGTGAGACGGCCGCCGGCAGGAGAAGCAGGAGTGTCCTCCGGCCGATCATCCGACGGGCCGCCCAGCAGCCAGCCCACAGGCTCGGGAGCAGCCACCACCAGACGAGAGTGTCGGGGAGGGCCACCAACTGGCGGACCCCGCTCGACTGCCAGGGGAAGGGGCCGAGGGAGAAGCTGAGAAGGCCGAGCGGCAGGTAGCTGATGGCACCGCCTGACGTCGAGATGTCGACATCCTCCCCGTACCCGCTCCCGGCTCCGACGGCAAGCCCTTGCCGGGTGTTGTTGTCCTGCTCGAAGCTGGCTTGGCTGGCGACCTCGAAGCCGGACTCGCCGACCCCGCCGGCCAGGACCACGAGCAGCAGCATCCCGAGCACGACCGCGCCGGTGGCGACGCCACTCGAGAGCTTCTGCCGCCCGAGAATCAACCCTGCGAACAGGCCGGCGGCGATGAAGAAGCCGACGTGGCC
>JBKJUI010000462.1:0-6198 GCA_046590775.1 Acidimicrobiales bacterium | reverse complement strand
CCTGGTCGTTGGCCAGGGCGGGCGCCGGGGCAGTGGGGCTCGGATAGGTCGTGGCCCTCTGGAAGGCGACGTAGAGGTTCCCGTTGCTCGCGTCCCGGGCCAGCTCGGGGTGACCCCCGCTCTGGCTGATGGGCGCACCCGGAGCGGTCGTCGTCGGCACCCCGAGGTCGGGGATGACGATCGAGCGGGTGAAGGTGGCGCCGCCATCGGTGGTGCGGGCCACCACGAGCGGGTTGGGGAGGGCCGGCGAGGGCGGTGTCGTCGTCAGCGGCGTGTCACGGTTGCGCCAGGCGAACCAGGCGCTGCCGCCGGGGGCGGCCACCGGCGTCGAGGTCTCACGCACCTGCTCGCCGTAGGTCGGGTTGCCGTTGGGCGGGGGCAGGCTGGCCACGACCCCGGGCGAGTACGTCGCCCCACCGTCGTTGGAGACCGTCATCAGCGCCTGGCGCAGGCCGAGGCCGCCCTGGGCGCCGCCGTGGCCCGGCACCTGGGGGATCAGGACACCCCAGAAGCTGACGTAGACCTGGTCACCGCCCACGGCGCGGGGCACCACCGTGAGCTTCGGGCGGATGAAGTACGGCTGGGGGTCCACCGGTCCCCGCACGGCGACGACGGCCTGCCCGTAGGTGCGGCCGCCGTCAGTGGACTTGGCCACCAGGATCGAGTCGGCCGGGCCGACGACGAGGTCGCTCTCCGGCCGCTGGGGAAGGCCGACCTTGGAGGAGAAGGTGGTGTAGACGTTCTGGCCGGTGCCGAAGGCGATGCTGCCGTTGGTGTGGCCGTAGCCGCCGGAGTCGAAGGGGTTGGGCTGGCACGGCGGGTTGGGGAAGTCGGGAGGAGCGGTGAGGTGCCCGCTGACCCAGGTGACGCCGGCGTCGAAGCTGGCGTGGTGGTCGCACTGCCCGTTGAGGACGTCGTTGTCAGCCGCCACGACGTGCGACGGGTTGGACGGGTTCACGGCCAGGCCGGGGATGTCGCGCCCTCGGGCCGCCGTGCCCTGCACGTTCATCCGGTAGTTCTCGCTGGCCCGTGGGTCAGCACCGGCCGCCTGGGTCACCAGCAGCGAGCCCGCACCCAGCGCGAGCGCGGTCGCGACGACCAGGCCCCTGTTCCTCCGCAACAACATTCTGGAATCCCCCCGCCACTGGATCTTTGGCGAGGTCAAGTGCCTCGCCATCCCAGCCGGAACGGCGCGGGACGTTGCCAGTGGCGGGGGAAACGTTGTCATTCGGCGGCGAACTTGTCAATCATCGCTCACCCGAACGGGCGAGCACGCGCCCACCGCCCGTGACCAGCGACGGCTAGCGTGCGCGTCTTCGTGGCCAGGACCAGGCGCAGGATCGTGACGATCGGCGCGCTCGCCGCAGCGCTCGCCCTGCTCGTCGGCGGCCTCGTCCTCTTCACTTCGCGTGGCGGCCCCGGAAGCGAAGGGGACCGGCTCGCCGGCGACCGGCCGCTGCGGCCGACGGCCAACGACGCCCCGGCTCGCGGGAAGTCGGGCCCCAGCCTCGTCGTCGACCCGGCCTCCCCCGACCACATCGTCGAGGTCCACCAGGAGCTGGCCACCGCCGAGTGCGAGGTCAACGCCAGCTTCGACCGGGGCAGGACCTGGACGGGCGGCCGGCTCCAGGCCCCGCCCGGCTACCCGGGGCCGGGGAACGGCCCGGGGTCGCCGGGCCCGTGCTCGGTCGCCGGGCTCACGGTCGCCAACCTGGGCCAGCAGTCGCTGGCCTTCGGCTCCGGGCGGAACGTGTACGTGACCTGGGTCTCGACGCCCACCCCGAACGTCGTCGGCTCCACCGTGCTGCTGTCCCGGTCATCCGACGGCGGCGCCACCTTCGCCGTCGGTGTCGAGGTCCCTGGGATGGTCGGTGGCCCTCCGCCGGCACCTGACTTCTCCCGCCCCGAGCTGGCCGTCGACCGCCGGGAGCCGGGCACCGACCGCATCTACATCGCCTCGCGGGACTCGGTGTCGACCAAGGCGCTGGTCGTCCGCTCCGACGATGCAGGGGCCACATGGACCAAGCCGGTCGAGGCGTCCAGGAGCAACCCGGTGCGGAACCCGCCGCCCTCGTTCCCGGCCGGCAGCACGACAGCCAACCTGGCCGGTGACGCCTACCCCACGCCGATCGAGCTGACCCAGCCGGTCCTCGGCCCAGTGCCGCCCGGGGGCGGGGAGCGCCCGCTCCACCTCGGCTGGGTCGCCGTGAACCGGGGCGGCCCATGCCCGCCTGACTGCGAGACGGCGGGTGAGACGCCGGCCGACGGCTACCTCGTGACGGCGACGTCCACCGATGCCGGCCAGACCTGGACCAGGACACGGGCGGTGAACGTGCGCGGCTTCCTGCCTCCGAGCGGCGGCGCCTTCCGGGGGTCCAGCTTCCCCCGGATGGCCACCGGCCCGGCCGGTGCGCTGTTCGTCGTCTTCAACCAGGGGCCGGGGGCCCCGCCGTCCCCCAGCTGCGGCCCCGGGCCGTTCCCGGCGGGAGAGCCCGGGGCCTCGACCAGGCCTTGCCCGACCTACCCCGCCGCTCCGTTCTCGAGCGCCGACCACTCCATCAGCTACGACAGCGACGTCTGGTTCCTGCGGTCGGCCGACGCCGGCGCCACCTGGGGCGACCTCAGGCAGGTCAACGACCCGAAGCGCTCCGGCCTCGCCGTGGCCGAGATCACCCAGACCCGCCACCCCCAGGTCGCCGTGGCCGCGAACGGCCGGATCGACATCGTGTGGGAGGACCGGCGCCACTGGTACCTCAGCCCGTCGGTGCGGAAGGCCGCGGTCACGCCGCAGGGCCCTGCCCTCGACGCCTACCGCTGCGTCCACACCCACGCCGCCTGCGAGGAGGCCCGCCTCGGCGACACCTATTACGCCGGGTCCACCGACGGGGGCACGACCTTCAGCCCGAACCGACGGGTGAACGACCGGTCCCACAACAACGACGTGGGCTACGACTTCCGGGTCAGCACCTATAGGGACCACGGCCCGGGCGTGGTCGCCCTCGGCGACTCTCGCCTGCTGGTGGCCGACATGGACGCCCGGCTCGGCAGCCCGGCGACCAACAGCCTCGACCTGTTCCTTCGTGAGGTCGACCTCACCGCTCCGCTCGGGCCGCTCCCGGTCGACCACCTGGCCACCGGGGGGGCGGCGGCCATCAGCGTCGCCCTCTCCCGCCAGGTCCAGCCGGGCGGGGCCGAGGCGGTCCTGGCCGGGGAAGGCGTCACCCGGCCGGCGTCGAGCGTGGTGATCGTGAACGAGGACGATCCGGTCGCCGCCCTGGCCGGCGGCGTCCTGGCTCGCGCCGTGCTCGGCCCGGTCCTGGCCTCACCGGCACGTGGCCTCCCGCCAGACGTGAAGGCGGAGGTCGACCGCCTGGACCCGGTGAGGGCCTTCGTGCTCGGGGACAGCCGGAAGCTGGGCCCGCAGATCCAGGTGGACCTGGCCGCCGCCGGGGTCCCGACCGACCGGATCACGAGGATCTCGGGCGTGACGGCACCCGACCTCGCCGCCGCCGTGGCCCGGGCCCTCGACGGCCGGACGGCAGCCGAGAGGGCCGCCACCCCGGCGCTGCCGGCGTTCGACGCTGCGGTGATCGTGAACCCGGACAGCGCCGAGGCTCCCTCGGCGTCGGCGCTCGCGGCCAACCGACGGCTGCCCGTCCTCTACGTCGGCGCCGCCGGCGTGCCGGCGGGCACCCGCTCGGCCCTGGCTGACCTGGGCATCGTGAAGACGCTGGTCGTGGGCTCCTCCGGCTCGGTGGGACCGCAGGTCGAGGCCGCCCTGCCCGGTCCCCTGCGCCTGGCCGGTGAGGACCAGTACGCCGCGTCCGCTGCGGTGGTGGCCGAGTCCGTAGCCAGGGGGCTTCCCCGGAACGTGGTCTACGTGGCCGACGGGGCCGAGCCGATGCACGCCGCCCTCCTCGGCGCCGCTGTCGCCCGGCTGGGCGGGCTCCTGCTCCTGGCCCCCGATGGCCTCGCCGCCAAAGCCGAGGCGACGCTCGAGACCCTCGGTCTGCGCTCGGGCGTCGACCGGTTGGTGACGTCGGACCTCACCGGCACGGCGCGCTCATCCACAGGCTGATCCCACGGATATCCACAGGCTGAGCCGCCCCAGGCCGGCCTTGGGTGGGAAAGTTGTCCCCAGCAACCAATTTCGGTCAGCAAGTGATTGACACCCGCTCGGATCGCCGTCAGGATCCGAGTAAACGCTCAGCGAAGGGGAGACATCTGATGAAGACATTGCACAGAGTCGTCGTTGGAGGCGGGTTCGGTGTGCTCGCCATGGCGGGCGTGGCCAGCAGCGTCGCTTTCGCCTGCACCTCTCAGGCCAGGCTCAGCGGGGGAGGTGGCGCTCCGTCGATCCAGGCGCCGCCGGGCGCCACGGTGACCATCGAGGGCCGGGGCTTCGTCACCCCTGGCGGTGAGGCCGCGCACGTCGGGTATGGCAACCCGGTGTTCACCTGGAACGGAGCGAACGGGCCCGTTATGGGGACCTTGACCGAGCCGACCCCGGTCATGCAGCCTTCGGGCACCATCGCCAACATCTGGACGATCAACGTGCAGATCCCGGCGGACGCCACGCCCAGCGTCGACCCGTACTACGTCATCGGCACCCAGACCAACGCCAGTGGCGCCACCTACGTCCAGGGCGTCATCCCGGTCTACGTCACCGGCACCATCCCCGTGGTGGCGCCGCCAGCGCCGCAGCAGCAGCCCAACGTGACCCCGCCGGCCGCCACGCCGGGCGTGCCGACTCCGCAGGCCACGCCGCAGGCCACGCCGACCGCCCCGACGGCTGCCCCCGCCGCCGCTGCTCGCCCGGTCGCACAGCCCGCGACCAATGCTGCTGCGGTGCAGGGGCCGACCGCCTCGCCGAGCTCGGCCGCACCGTCCAGCGTGATGGCGGCCCCCCGGGCCACCGGCGTGCCGTCCGCTCCGGCCGCGGCCTCGGCCGGCCCGGTCGACCCGACCAGGCCGATGGCCGTCCCGGCCGCCGAGGAGCTGTGGAGCGGTCTGGCCGCCTCGAGCTCGGCGTCTGCGCTGCTCGACGCCCCCGCCCCCGCCACCAGCGGTAGCGGGTTCCCGGCCGGCGCCGTCCTGCTCGGCATGGGTCTGCTGGCCCTGGCCGGCACCGCCGCCCTCGCCGGCAAGCGCAGCCTGGTCCTGGCCAAGGCCGTCCGCAGCTAGCACTGCGAAGGAGACCCCCGTCGGCCCCGGCCGGCGGGGGTCTCCTCGCGTCAGCGCCGCCTCCCGATCACCTCTGGTCGGCATCGCGCCAGGTGCGGACGTCGTCGTCGCTGAGAACCGCACCGGAAGCGGGGATCACCAACCGGCCGTTCCGCTCCTCGAGCCCTTCCCCGGGGTTGGCCTCCACCCCGAGCGCGGTACCGTCGGCGGAGACCTCGACCTCACCCGGCGTCGGAGCCCCCCAGCCCCCGCCTCCGGGGGTGAGGATGCGAAGCACGTCACCGGCTTGGAGGTGCACGGTGCACGACGTGGGCAGCCGCTCGGCCGCGGCCTCGTCGCCGCCCCGGAGCAGCCACTGCTCACCCGAGGCACCGGGTTCGCCGCCCCACAGCCCCCAGGGCTTTGAGGCGCGGCGTTCGGTGATGATCGACAGCGTGCAGGCCACCAGGACCTCGACCTCCTTGACCAGGCCGTCGCCGCCTGGCGCGTACCCCGCTCCCCCGCTGCCCCGCCGGATCGAGAGCCGGCGCACCCGCACCGGGTAGGCCCGCTCGAAGGACTCGATCGGTGTGTTCCTGGTGTTCGTCATGCAAGTGTGGATCCCGGAGTCGCCGGGGGCGACGGGCCCGCCGCCCTGGCCTCCCCCCAGCGTCTCGTAGGTGACGAAGCCCGTCTCGGCCGAGCCGAGGATCACGTTGTTCATGGTGCCCTGGCCGGCGGCCGGGACCCGGTCCCGGGCGATCTGCGCCAGGGCGCCCAGGCAGGCGTCGGCCACCCGCTGGCTCACCTCAACGTTGCCGGCGCCGACGGCGGCCGGCGGGCGGGCATCCACCACCGATCCGGGCTCGGTGATCAGGCGCACCGGTCGGAGGGCGCCGCCGTTGGCCGGGATCGACGGGTCGGTGGCGCACCGCAGGGCGAAGGCGACGGCGCTGGCAGTCACGGCCCGGACGGCGTGAAGGTCCCCCAAGTCGCTCTCTTTTAAGGAAGCCCCGCCGATGACCAGGCTGCTGC
>JBKJUI010000358.1:0-11175 GCA_046590775.1 Acidimicrobiales bacterium | reverse complement strand
GTGAACCTCACGCTCACTGTGTTTCCCGCCGGTGCATCGGCGGCCCCTGGACCACCAGGCTTCCCTCCTCCCTCCTCCGGCTCGCCCGGAGGGCTCGCCTCCTCCGCTCGTCAGTCCAGCCAGGCGGGGGGCCGCCTCGCCGGCTCGCTCGCTCCGCTCGCCTGGCCTCCCGCCGGTGCATCGGCGGCCCCTGGACCACCAGGCTTGCCTCCTCGCTCCTCCGGCTCGCTCGCTCCGCTCGCCTGGCCTCCCGCCGATGCATCGGCGGCCCGGGCAGAACGCCGCGCTCCGACCCCCTCAGCTGTTCCATCATCGCCGCGTCGCCGGATCAGAGCTGTGGTCGCTGAGCCAGCGGCTGACGAGGAGCGGGAGGTCGCCGGCCACCAGGCCCCAGGCGGGCCCGAGGGATGCGGCCCGGCCGTGGACGTGTGCGGCCAGGCCGGCGGCGTCCAGGGCGGGGACCCCCCGGGCCAGCAGGGCGGCGATGAGACCGGTGAGGACGTCGCCCGTGCCGGCGGTGGCCAGGCGGGGCGATCCGGCCGCAGCCAGGCGGACGGCGCCGTCGGGTGCGGCGACCACCGTGGTCGGGCCCTTGAGCAGGACGATGGCGCCGCTGCGGACGGCGGCGGCGCGCACGGCCGCCAGGCGGTCGGGCCCGATCTCACCGAACAGGCGGAGGAACTCCCCCTCGTGGGGCGTCAGCACGGTGGCGGCGGCCCGGGACCGGAGGGCGTCGAGGTCGAGGCCGGCGAGGGCGTCGGCGTCGAGCACGATCGGTCCGTCGTAGGCCTCGAGCACGGCCCGCACGCCGCGTGTGGTCGACGTCGTGGCCCCGAGCCCCGGCCCGAGGGCCGCCGCCCGCACCCGCTCGAGGAGGGGCAGGGCGTCGGCCTCCCAGCCACCCGCGGCAAAGGTGCGGCCAACGTGCTCGCCGACGGGGAGGTCGGAGGCGGCGCAGCCAGGGCTGCCGAGCTGGACGTAGCCGGCGCCGCCCCGCAGGGCCGACGAGGAGCACAGCCGGGCGGCACCGAGCATGCCGGGCGAGCCGGCCACGACCAGCACCGCCGCCTGCCACTTGTGACCCGAGCGCGGTCGGACCGGCACCAGGCCCGTGTCGTCGTCCTCGAGGAGCCAGGCGCGGGCGCGGCGGCAGTCGAGACCGATCGGCTCGACGTGGACCGACCCGGTGTGGTCCGGCCCCTCCCCCAGCAGCAGGCCGGGCTTTTCCGCCCCGAAGGTGACGGTCACCTGCGCCACGACGGCCTGCTCGCCAGGGGCCACGGCACCGGTGTCGCCGGCCACACCGGTGGGGATGTCGCAGGCCAGCACGAGGGCCCTCCCCGGGTCGGGCGGGGCGTAGGCACCGGCAAACCCGGTGCCGTAGGCGGCGTCGACGACGAGGTCGGCGCCGGGCGGCACCGCAGGGGCCGAGGCGGCGTCGAGCACCAGGACCGACGCGCCCCAGGACCGCAGCCACCGGGCCGCCACCCGACCGTCGGCGCCGTTGCTGCCCTTCCCGGCCACCACCACGACGCGGCGGCCGGCGGCGGTGCCCAGCATCCGCCTGGCGTGGCTGGCCAGGCGGCGCCCTGCCCGGCCCACGAGGTCGTCGAAGGTGGTGGAGGTGAGGGCGGCTGCATCCACCTCCCGCATCTCGGCGACGGTCGGGACCGGCCTCACTCGGCGACCACGACCGCCTCGGCCACCGCGTCGGTGTGGGTGAGCGACACGTGCCACCGGGTCACCCCGGCCACCTGGGCCAGGGCTGCCGCCCTCCCCTCGACCCGCAACGTTGGGCGGCCGGAGGGCTCCCGCTCCACCCACACGTCGTGGAAGCCGAAGGCCCCGAGCCCCACGCCGAGGGCCTTCATGGTGGCCTCCTTGGCCGCGAACCGGGCCGCCAGGCGACCAGGCGCCCCTCCGCAGGTGGAACGTTCCAGCGACGTGAACACGCGTTCCTCGAACCCACGGCGTCGACGCAGGATCAGGGAGAACCGGGCCACGTCAACAGCATCGATGCCGACCCCGATCACAGGAGCCGACGCTACGCCGGCCTATTCGACGGTGACGACCTTGGCCAGGTTCCTCGGCTTGTCGACGTCGTTGCCCCGGGCCGTGGCCAGCGCGTAGGCGAGGAGCTGGAGCGGCACGTTGTCGACGATGGGCTGGAACAGCTCGTGGCCGGCACCGGGCACGGGGATCACGTGGTCGGCCAGCTTGCGCACGGCCGGGAGGTCGATGTCGAGCTCGTCGACCAGCAGGACGATGGTGGCACCCCGGGCCTTCACCTCCTCGACGTTCGACAGGACCTTGCCCTTCAGCCGGCTGCGGGTGGCCACGGCCACGACGACGGTGCCGGGCTCGATCAGGGCGATCGGGCCGTGCTTCAGCTCCCCGCCCGGGTAGCCTTCGGCCCGCAGGTAGCTGATCTCCTTCAGCTTCAGCGCCCCCTCGAGGGCCACGGCCCGGCCCACCCCTCGTCCGAGGAAGAAGAAGTCGCGGGCGTCACGCACGTCGGGAGCGGTGGCGATGCCCTTCACCGTGTCGCCCGTCTCGAGCGCCCGGGCCACCCGCGCCGGCAGCAGCTCGAGGTGGGCCAGCTGGCTGGCCACCTCCTCGGGGTAGCAGGTGCCGCGCACCTGCGCCAGGTAGAGGGCCAGCACCTGCATGGCCACCAGCTGGGCCAGGTGGCACTTGGTCGAGGCTACGCCGATCTCGGGGCCGGCCCGGGTGTACAGGACGGCGTCGGCATCGCGGGCCATGGAGGAGTCGACCACGTTGCACACCGCCAGCACCGGCGCCTTCTGCTGCTTGGCGTGGTGCACGGCCTCGAGCGTGTCGATGGTCTCGCCGGACTGGCTGATGGCCACGACGAGGCTGGTGCGGCCGAGCACCGGGTCCTGGTAGCGGAACTCGCTGGCGATCTCGACCTCGACCGGGAGGCGGCACCAGTGCTGGATGGCCTGCTTGGCCACCAGGCCGGCGTGGTAGCTCGACCCGCAGGCCACGACGAAGACCTTGTCGATCATGCGCAGGTCGTCGTCCGAGAGGCGGACCTGGTCGAGGGTGATGCGCCCCTCGACGATGCGACCGAGGAGGGTGTCGTTGACCGCCGCCGGCTGCTCGTGGATCTCCTTCGACATGAAGTCGGGGTAGCCGCCCTTCTCGGCGGCGGCCAGGTCCCACGTGACCTCCCGCGGCTCGGGCTCCACCTCGACGCCGTGCAGGTCGGTGACCCGGATCTCGCCGGGGGTCAGCTCGACGACCCGGTCGTCGTCGATCACGAAGAACCGCTCGGCCTTGCCGTGGATGGCCGGGATGTCGGAGGCCAGGTAGGCGGTGGTGGCGTCGGTGCCGCAGACGAGCGGCGAGCCCCGCCGGGCGGCCACGATCAGCTCGGGCTCGTCGGCGTGGATGACGGCGATGGCGAACTTGCCCTCGACCCGACGGAGGCAGGCGCGCACGGCATCGGCCAGGCCCTGGCCGGACGCCACCTCGGCGGCGATCAGGTGGCCGAGGACCTCGGTGTCGGTGTCGGACACCAGCTCGGCGCCGCGTTGGGGCAGGTCGAGGGTGAGCTCGCGGAAGTTCTCGATGATCCCGTTGTGGATGATGGCCAGCCGACCCGAGGCGTCGGTGTGGGGGTGGGCGTTCACCTCCGACGGCGCTCCGTGGGTGGCCCACCGGCTGTGGCCGATCCCGCAGGTGATGCCGGGCGGCGCGTCGCCGACGCCATCGCCGAGCTCGGCGATCGAGCGGGTGCCCCCGGCCCGGCGCCGCCGCCAGATGGTCCCGTGGGCCGGCAGGGCGATGCCGGCCGAGTCGTAGCCCCGGTACTCGAGTCGGCGAAGGCCTTCGACCAGGAGGGGCACGACCGGCGTGTCGCCGGTGCCGCCGATGATCCCGCACATGGGCTCCGAGGCTACGCCCGAGACCCCTGGGGGTCAGCCCAGGGCGGCCCGGACGACCTCGGCCAGGCGGTTCGCGGTGGTCTGGGCCAGGGTGTCGGTGGGCGCCTCGACCATGACACGGACCAGCGGCTCGGTACCGCTCGGGCGGAGGAGCACCCGTCCGTGCTGCCCGAGCTCGGCCTCGACGTCGGCCACTGCGGACCGCACGTCGTCCGAGGCGGCCAGCGCCTCCTTGGCCGCACCGGCCACCCGGACGTTGATGAGGACCTGGGGGAGGCGGCGCACGACGCCCGCCAGCTCGGCGAGGGGCCGCCCGGAGCGCCGGACGACATCGAGCAGGTGCAGAGCGGTGAGGAGGCCGTCACCCGTGGTGGCCAGGCGGCGGAGGATCACATGCCCGCTCTGCTCGCCGCCCAGCACGAAGCCTCCCTCCTCCATGCGGTCGAGGACGTAGCGGTCGCCCACCGCCGTCGTCTCCAGCCGCACGCCGGCGTCGGCCATGGCCAGGTGAAGGCCGAGGTTGGACATGACCGTCACCACCATCGTGTCCTGGACCAGCTGGCCCCGCTCCCGCAGGTCGAGGGCGAGGAGCGCCAGCATCTGGTCGCCGTCCACCTCCTCGCCGCGATGGTCGACGGCCAGGCACCGGTCGGCGTCGCCGTCGAGGGCGATGCCAACGTCGGCTCCCGTGGCGACCACCGCCTTGGCGAGCGGCGCCAGGTGGGTGGAGCCGCAGCCGTCGTTGATGTTCAGCCCGTCCGGCTCGGCGCCGAGCACGGCGGTCAGCTCACAGCCCAGGCGGCGGAGGACCGCCGGTCCGGTGACCACCCCGGCGCCGTTGGCGGCGTCGAGCACCACCCTGAGTCCGACCAGGTCGCGACCTTCGAGCGTGGCCACCAGATGGTCGCTGTAGCGGTCGGCGGCGCCGTCGAGGGGTTCCACCACCCCGAGGTGGGCGCCGGATCGGAGGGACGGTGCACTCGGATCGTGCAGCTCGGCCTCGATGCGCTGCTCGACGTCGCCGGCCAGCTTGCGACCGCCAGCGGCGAAGAGCTTGATCCCGTTGTCGGCGAAGGGGTTGTGGGACGCCGAGACCACAGCCCCCGGAGCGTCCTCGGCCTGAGCCCAGTAGGCCACCCCGGGGGTGCACAGCACGCCAAGGTCGGTGACCTCGGCGCCCTCTGCGGCCAGGCCGGCCGAGAAGGCCGCGCTGAGAAGGGCGCCCGACCTCCTGGGGTCCCGACCCACGAACCATCGGTCGGCACCGAGCACGCGGGCCGCAGCCCGCCCGAGGGCGAGCGCCAGCTCCGGCGTCAGCTCGGCGCCAGCGACCCCTCGGAGGCCGTCGGTGCCGAATCGCACAGGCCTCGATCTACCGCTTCGAGTACTGGGGAGCCTTGCGGGCCTTCTTGAGGCCGTACTTCTTGGCCTCCTTCTCACGGGCGTCGCGGGTGAGGAAGCCGGCCTTCTTGAGCGTGCCCCGCTGCTCGGGGTCGAGCTCGACGATGGAGCGGGCGATGCCCATGCGCAGGGCGCCGGCCTGGCCGGTGATCCCCCCACCGTGGATGGTGACGTCGACGTCGTACTGCTCGTCGAGCGCCGTGACCTTCAGCGGCTCGACGATGACCATGCGGTGCGTCGCCGAGGGAAAGTAGTCCTCGAGCGAGCGTCCGTTCACCGTGATGGTGCCCGGGCCCTCAGTGGTGCTGTCGCGGAGGCGGACGCGAGCGACGGCCTCCTTGCGCCGGCCGGTGGTCTGGGTGAGGGGGTTGGGCATCGTGCTCTGTCCTATCAGCGATCTAGCGGGCTTCGCGGCGGGCGCCGGGGATGTCGAACGTCGTGGGGGCCTGGGCCGAGTGGGGGTGGGTCGGGCCGGCGTGCACCTTGAGCTTGCGCAGCATCTGCCGGCCGAGGGGGCCCTTCGGGAGCATGCCCTTGATGGAGCGCCGCACGACCTCCTCCGGCCTGGTGTCGAGGAGCTGGCGGTAGCTGGTGGAGCGCAGCCCCCCGGGGTAGCCGGAGTGCTGGTGGTGGAAGCTCCTCTCCGCCTTGTCCGAGGTCATGACGACCTTGGCCGCGTTGACGATGATCACGTGGTCGCCGGTGTCGAGGTGGGGGGCGAAGAGCACCTTGTGCTTGCCCCGGAGCAGGCGGGCGACCTCGGTGGAGAGCCGGCCGAGGACGAGCCCGTCAGCATCGACCACGTGCCAGGCACGGGTGACCTCGCTGGGCTTGGTGGAGTGGGTGGGCACGCGTCGCGCTCCTCGGGTCGAAGCTTGGCTGTGGGCGGCGGCGCGACGTGACAGGCGCGCCTTTCCGACCGACCGGACGAGGATAGGGGGCGGTCGGCGGACCGGCAAGCCGAGGACAGAGCGGAGACCGCTACGGTGCGGGGGCCGTGATCACGCTCGCCGACCTGGCCGACGCCCGGGCCCGGGTGGCGGGGATCGTGCGGCCGACGCCGGTGCGCAGCACCGACGCCATCAGCGCCGCCGCCGGACGCCCCGTGCTGCTCAAGCCCGAGCACCAGCAGCGCACCGGCTCGTACAAGGTGCGGGGCGCCTACAACCGCATCTCGCGGCTGCCGGATGGCGTGCCCGTGGTCGCAGCCAGCGCAGGCAACCACGCCCAGGGCGTGGCCTTCGCCGCCGGCGCCACCGGCCGACGGGCCACGATCTTCATGCCGCTCGGCGCCTCGCTCCCCAAGGTCGACGCCACTCGCGGCTACGGCGCCGAGGTCCGCCTGGTCGGCCAGGTCGTCGACGACACGATCCTGGCGGCGCGGGTCTTCGCCGAGGAGACCGGGGCCGTGTTCGTCCCGCCCTTCGACGACCCCCACATCATCGCCGGCCAGGGAACTGTCGGCCTGGAGCTCGCCGAAGAGGCGCCAGAGGCCGAGGTGGTGGTCGTGCCGATCGGCGGTGGCGGCCTGATCGCCGGCGTGGCCACGGCCCTGGCCCACAGCCGGCCGGGCATGAAGGTCGTGGGGGTCGAGGCCGTGGGAGCGGCGGCGATGGTGGCCGCCCTGGCGGCCCGCCAGCCGGTGGCCCTGGCCTCGGTGGCCACCATGGCCGACGGCATCGCCGTGCGCAGCGTCAGCGAGCTCACCCTCCACCACGTCCAGGCCTACGTCGACCAGGTGGTCACCGTCACCGAGGAGGAGATCAGCCACGCGCTCCTCCTCCTCCTCGAGCGGGCCAAGGCCGTCGTGGAGCCGTCCGGGGCCGTCGGCCTGGCCGCCGTCCTCGCCGGCAAGGTCCCCGGGCGGGGCCCGGCCTGCTGCATCCTCTCCGGTGGCAACGTCGACCCGCTCCTCCTGATGAAGCTCATCCACCACGGGCTCACCGTCGCCGGCCGCTACCTCGTGCTGCGGGTGGTGATGGCCGACCGCCCCGGGGAGCTGGCCCGCCTCACCGCCCGGCTGGCCACCCTGGGCATCAACGTGCTCGACGTCGAGCACCACCGCTCCGGCGCCCGGGTGGCCTTCGACGAGGTCGAGGTGCTGCTCACCCTGGAGACCCGCAGCCCGGTCCACGCCTCCGAGATCACCATGGCGCTCGCCGACGCCGGCACCCGGGTCGAGGTGGTCAGGTAGCGGAAAGCCTCGGACGACCTCGGGCCTAGGATCGGCGACCATCGACCGGTTGAGCGGAAGGCAGGAGGCTCGCCCATGATGATCACCGAGCGGACCAAACAAGTGATGCACTTCGCTCCGGGGGACGCCAGGCGGGTCGGGGATGGATCGTTCTACCTCGACCAGATCGTTTGGCTGAACGGCGAGCACATCGAGGTCGGCAGCAACGTCGGCTTCAACCACGGCTGCTACGTGAACGGCTACGGCGGGCTCGTCATCGGCGACGACACGATCATCGGGCCCGGGACCATGATCCACACCGCCAACCACGAGATGGGTGACCTCGACCGGCCCATCACCGGCCAGGGCTGGAAGGCGGCGCCGGTCCACATCGGGAAGGGCTGCTGGATCGGGATGGGGGCGTGCATCCTGCCCGGGGTACGCCTCGGCGACGGGTCCGTCATCGGGGCCGGCGCCGTCGTGGTCAACGACATCGAGGAGTACGGCATCGCCGTGGGCAACCCGGCCAAGGTCGTAAGGACCCGTCGCTGATGCGGGTGCTGTTCCTGCAGCGTCAGCCCTGCATCCGCACCCTCAAGTACGCCATCGGGCTGCGAGCGGCCCGCCCCGGCCTGCATCTGGGCTTCGCCTGCCAGGGCGCCACCCTCTCGGGGTGGTACGGCGCCGGCGACGAGCTGTTCGACCAGTGGTGGCCGCTGGATGCCGATCCCCTCGACGGGCTGCGCCGCGTGGTCGAGGAGCACCGACCTGACGTGATCCACAGCCACAACCTGCCCGACGGGCTCACCGTGGCCGCGCTCGAAGTGACGGCGGGCCGGATCCCGGTGATCCACGACTCTCACGACCTCCAGAGCCTGCGCCAGACCCCATACGAGGACGGGTTCCCCGAGCTGACCGACCCGCTTGCCCTCGAGCGGCTGGCCGTCGAGGGCAGCACCGCCCTGGTCACCGTCTCGGACGAGATGCTCGAGGAGATCAGATCGCGCTACGCCGTCCCCGGGCCCAGCCTGGTCTTCGCCAGCTACGCCGCCGGGCGCGACCTGCCGGTCGAGCTCCCCCCGCCCAGCCGGGGCCCGTCCGGGGCCGTCCGGGTCGTCTACCAGGGCACCCTGTCCACCAACGGCAGCCACTACGACCTACGGGAGATCTTCACGGCAATCGTCGGCCAGGGCGTGACGCTCGACATCTACCCGGGCCGCCCGTCACCGGCGTACGAGGAGCTCGCCGAGGCGACCCCAGGGATGCGCTGTCATGAGCCGCTCGAGCCGTCGAAGCTGCTCCAGGAGCTGTCCGGCTACGACTACGGCTGGGCCGGCTTCAACGACACCCTGAACGGGCCCCACCTCCACACGGTCGTGCCCAACAAGCTCTTCGAGTACCTCGGCTGCGGCCTCCCGGTCCTGACGCTCCGCCACCGCGCCCTCGAGCGCTTCGTGTCGACCCACGGCGTGGGCCTCGTCCTCCAGTCGGTCGACGAGCTCGCTGACCGCCTGGAGGCTGCCGACGTCACCGCCCTGCGCTCCCGGGTCGCCGGGTCCCGCAGCCGCTTCACCATCGAAGGGAACATCGGCACGCTCCTCGACCTCTACGACGCCATCAGTAGCTGACCTCCCAGAGGCAGAGCCCGTGAGGCGGCGCCACCGGGCCGGCGGCGGCGCGGTCCTTGGCCCGGATGGCGACGGCGACATCGGCAGCCGTGCGCCTGCCCAGGCCGGCCTCGACCAGGGTGCCGACGACCGCCCGCACCATCTGCTGGCAGAACGACGAGGCCTCGATCTCGAAGCGCAGCAGGCCGTCGCCCAGGTCGAGCCACTCGGCTTCGCGCACCTGCCGCACGAGGGAGGCGTCACCCTGCTTTCGGCAGAACGAGGAGAAGTCGTGCTCGCCGAGGAGCGGGTCGGCCGCGGCCCGCATGGTGCGGAGGTCGAGCGGGGCGGGCACCCACCAGGCGGTGTCGGCCAGCCACGGGTCGGGCACCGGGCGGTGCAGGACGGTGTAGCGGTAGCGGCGGCCCGTCGCCCGACGCCGAGGGTCGAAGCCGTCGTCGGCGACAGAGGCCGCCCGGACCACGACCTCGGGGGCGAGCATGCGGTTGAGGCGCGCCGCCAGGTCCTTGGCGTCTACCCCCTCGGGAGCGTCAAAGGCGACGACCTGGCCCCAGGCGTGCACGCCGGCGTCGGTCCGGCCGGCCACGGCCAGATCGACCGGCGTCCGCACCAGCTTCCCGACCGCCTCGCAGAGCACCCCGGCCACCGTGCGCTGGCCAGGCTGGGCCGCCATGCCGCGGAAGCCGGCTCCGTGGTAGGCGAGGGTGAGTCGAACGCGCACCAGCGGCCCCGTCGGGGCCGCTGGCTGCTGAGTCTCATCCTCGAAGAGGGACAACTGGCCGCTCGGGCCTTAGACCAGCTCGATGCGTGCCATCGGGGCGTTGTCGCCATGGCGGGGACCAAGCTTCAGGATGCGGGTGTACCCGCCGTTCCGCTCGGCGTAGCGGGGGCCGATCTCGTCGAACAGCTTGAAGGCCATGTCCTTGTCCCGGATGAACGAGACGACCTGACGGTGGTTGTGGACGCCACCGCGCTTGGCCTTGGTGATGACCTTCTCGGCCACCGGTCGCAGGGCCTTGGCCTTGGCCTCGGTGGTGACGATGGCCTCGGCGGCGATGAGACTGGCCACCAGGTTGCCGAACATGGCCTTCTGGTGGGCGGCATCGCCGCCGAACCGCTGGCCCCGCTTCGGGGTGCCGCGCATGTCGCCTAGTCCCGAGTCCGGAGCACGAGGCCCCGCTCGTCGAGCTTGACGATGACCTCGTCGAGCGACTTCTGGCCGAAGTTGGTGATGGCGAGGAGATCGTCGCCGGTCTTGAGCACGAGCTCGCCGACGGTGTTGATCTGCGCCCGCTTGAGGCAGTTGCGAGGGCGCTCGGACAGGTCGAGCTCCTCGATCGGCAGGTCCAGGTCCGGGCTGCCGGACGTGGTGACCCCGACATCGCCGAGCGACAGGCCCTGGGGCTCCTCGCTCATCGTGGAGACGAGCTCCATCAGGTTCATCAGCGTCGCCCCGGCCGAGGCGAGCGCCTCCGACGGCGTCATCGACCCGTCGGTCTCGATGTCGAGCACGAGGCGGTCGTAGTCGGCGTCCTGCTCGACGCGGGTCGTCTCGACGAGGATCGCCACGCGACGGACCGGCGAGAAGATCGAGTCGATCGGGATGATGCCGATCGTCTGGCTCTTCTTGTTGCGCTCGGCGGAGACGTAGCCCCGGCCGGGCTCGACGGTGAGGTCGATGGCGAGGCGGCCGCGGTCGTTCAGGGTCGCCAGGTGCAGCGAGCCGTTGAGGACCTCGACGTCGGAGGTGCACTGGATGTCCTGGGCGGTGACGTCACCGGGACCGCGGACGTCGACGCGCAGGGTGACGGCCTCTTCGGACTGGGTCCGGAGGACGACGTCCTTCAGGTTCAGGATGATGTCGGTGACGTCCTCCTTCACCCCCGGGAGCGTGTCGAACTCGTGGAGCGCCTCGTCGAAGCGGACCTGGGTGACGGCGGCGCCGGGGATCGACGAGAGCAGCGTGCGGCGCAGCGAGTTGCCGAGTGTGTAGCCGAAGCCCTTGACGAGCGGGCTGATGGAGAACCGCTGACGGTTCTCCTCCTCGTCGGTGAGGGCTTCG
>JBKJUI010000281.1:0-8027 GCA_046590775.1 Acidimicrobiales bacterium | reverse complement strand
GCAGCAGCGCCTCTGCATCGCTCGCACGATCGCCGTGAAGCCCGAGGTCATCTTGATGGACGAACCATGCTCCGCCCTCGACCCCATCGCCACCCTGCGCATCGAAGAGCTGATGGGTGAGCTGAAGAAGGACTTCACGATCGTGATCGTGACCCACAACATGCAGCAGGCGGCGCGGGTCTCCGACGTCACCGCCTTCTTCACAGCCAAGGCCGACGAGACCAGCGGCCAGCGCACCGGCCTCCTCGTCGAGGTCGCCCCCACCGAGAAGCTCTTCACCAACCCCGCCGACCAGCGCACCGAGGACTACATCGCCGGCCGTTTCGGCTGACGCCGACGGTCACCCGCTGTCAGAGTCGTTGGGTTCGAAGGTGCCGCCGTTGATGAAGTGGACCCGCTCGCTGATCACGGCGGCGTGGTCGCCGAGGCGCTCGAGGAAGCGGGCCACGAGGCCGGCTTCGACCAGGGGCTCGTTGGCCGCCTGGCGGAGCGAGAACAGCTCGCGGAGCAGCTGGGTGTAGAGGTCGTCGAGGCCCTGGTCAGCGGCGACCACCGCAGCGGCGGCGCTGCCGTCGAGGACGCCGTAGGCACGGACGGCTCCGGCCAGCATGGCCACCGCCTCGGCGCCGATCTCGTGGATGACGAGGCGCACCCTCGGTGTGAGGACGGTCTCGTCCAGCCGGGAGGCCCGGCGGGCGATCGAGCGCGAGAGGTCGCCGCACCGCTCCAGCTCCTGGGCCACCCGCAGGCTGGCCACGACGAGCCGCAGGTCGCGAGCCACCGGCGCCTGGCGAAGGACGATCGTGTAGACGTCGCGCTCGACCCGGGCGTAGGCGGCGTCGACGGCGGCGTCGGCGGCCTCGACCTCGCCCACCCGGTTGTCGTCGCCCTCGAGGAGGGCGTCGACGGCGCTGCGGACCATGCCCACCACATCGGCGCCCATGGCCTCGACGCCGCGGTGCAGCTCGGCCAGCTGGTCGTGGAAGTCGGTGCGCAGCTCGTCTCCCACCTGGGACGACCCTAGGCCCGCAGCATCACGGCGGGGGGATGTAGGTGGCGGTGGTGAAGCGGCCGCGCTTTCCCTCGAGGACCCAGGTGGACCCCTTCTGGCACCTCGACTGGCTGCCGAGGTCGACGCCGTCGTCGGTGTGGAGGGCGTCGAGGACGGCCGGGATCAGGTCGCCGTGGCTGCAGAGGACGAGGGTGCCTGCGCTGCTCGGGAGCGTCGCCCCCGACCGGGCCAGCTCGACGGCCGGCTCCGGGTCGACACCCTCGGACAGCGACCCGGACACCTCGAGCGTGAGCACGAGCGTGGCCGCCAGCGGCGAGAGCGTCTCGATGCAGCGCAACGATGGGCTGGTCACCAGCCGGCCAACGGCGAACTGGTCACCGAGGACGTGCACCAGGCCGGACGCCTGGCGCCGGCCCTTCGCCGACAGCGGCCGCAGGACGTCGGGATCGTCCCACGACGAACGGGACTCGGCCTCGGCGTGGCGGACGAGCAGGAGCGTCACGTCCGGTCCCCGTCGCCGACGAGGGCTGCCGGCAGGGCGTCGAGGACCTCGGTGTCCCGGGAGTAGCTGAGGCGGCGACGGGCGGCCTCCAGGGGAAGCCACGCGATCTCGTCGACCTCGTGCTCGAGCCGCCCGTCGCCGGCCGCCACCTCCATGGCCCAGTAGCGCACGACCTTGTCCCTCCCCTTGTGGTCCCGGTAGCGCTGGCTCGGCAGCTCGGGCCCGAGATGGCCTACCAGGCCGGTCTCCTCGGCCACCTCCCGCAGGGCGCAGGCCTCGTCGCCCTCACCCTCCTCGCACTTGCCCTTCGGCAGGCTCCAGTCGTCGTAGCGCGGCCGGTGGACGAGGAGGACGTCGAGACCCCCGTCGGGGGTTCCCCGCCAGAGGACGCCGCCGGCCGCCCGAACCGCAGGTCGCCGGGGCGCCCGCCTCAGGAGATCCATGCCCTGAGCTTCCTGGCCGAGGCCTTGGACCACGCCGAGCGCCATCCGTTGCGGGCGTCCTCGGCCGCCCGCTGCTGGACCCCTGTGAGGAGACCGGCGGCGAAGGCCCGGCCGGCGGCGCCAGAGCCGGTGAGGCCGATGGCGTGCGACCGCAGCCACCGTTCGGCAACCGCCGCGTCCTGGAGGTCTCCGAGCACCTCCTGGATGCCGGCCGCGGCGGCGGCCAGCCGCTTGGCGTCCTTGCCGGCCACCGGGACCACCGCCTCGCAGGCGTAGCGGCAGCGCTTGGCCTTCTTGCGCACCTCGTGCAGCAGCTCGTCCTGGGCGCCGTCGCCGACCTGCTCGACGGCTTTCGCCAGGTGGCGCCACGATCGGACCACCAGGCCAGGGATCGCATGGGCCGCCCGCTGTTCGGCCGCCTCGGTCAGCGGCGGCATCTGGCTGGCCGCCACCAGCTGGTCGAGGAGGGCGGCGTACCGGGGGGTCCGGAGCGCCTCACCCGCCTGAGCCCTGGCCTTGCGCCGCTCGGCGTCGAGGGCGCGGAGAAGCGCCGAGGCGCTGGCGGCATCGGCCTTGTCCAGTTGGGCGGCTTGGCGCCGCAGCCGGGCCGCCAGCACGTCGGCGTCGCGCACCGCCCCAAGCTCGCCCGCCACCCAGCCCAGCTCGGTCCGGATCCCGGCCACCCACCGGTCATCGAGGAAGGGGCGAAAGGTGGCCAGGTCGCTGCGCAGCCGTCGGGTGGCCACCCTCGCCTGGTGCACGTCCTCGTCGTCGCCTCCCAGGCGCACGCCGGGGTCGTGGGTCACGAGCCGGCGGGCTCCGGTAGCGATGGCGGCTTGGGCGACCGCTCCGACCTTGGCCCGGCGGGCGACCTCGTGGACCACGATGTCGGGGCCCTCCAGCGCCCTTGGTCCCAGCGCCCGGACGATCTTCGGGGTCGGGTCCGGCTCCCCGGCTCCGGCGGCGCGCAGGCGCCCCAGCACGAACGGGAGGAGGGCGGTGCCATCGTGCTCGCCGGCCGCCAGCTCCACCTCGATCTCCCTGAACCGGGCTTCGACCCTGCGACCGTCCATCACCTTCACCTCGTCGTCGGCCATCTCGAGGGCCGGCCGGCCCGCGGCGTCGAGCACCTGGGACCGACGCCGCCGGGTGACAAGGCGGGCGACGGGCTCGAGGGACCGGCCCCTGGTCGTGGCGCCGACCAGCGCCGCAGCATCGACGGGGGGGTGACTCTCAGGACCGGCGTAGGCCACCTCGGTACGGCTGAGCGCCGGCCCGCCGTCCCCGGCCGCCGGCAGCTTCACCGTCCAACCCCGCTCGGAGCCGTCGGCGGCCGACCGGTGGCGGAGGCTGACACCCGACCGGGTCAGGCGGAGGTCGGCCGTGTCCCAGTAGGTGGCAGTGAGGCTGCGCTCGCCCAGGGACACCACCGTCGGGCGGGCTCCCTCGTCATCGGCGCCTGCGGCCTCTTCGAGGGTGTCGGTGAGGTCGGGCAGCACGAACGTGGCGTGAGCCCCGAGCTTGACCTCCTGCTCGAGCATCCTCCGTGGGTCAGCCATGCCTCCATCCTGCCAAAGGGTCAGCGGTGGGTTCGCAGGGGGGCGGCCTCGACGGCCTCCTCCCGCCGACGGCGGGCCCGCTTCTGGGTCCTCTCGGCGAGGAACAGCTGGGCGTTGCCCGGGTGCTCGGGGTCGTCGGGGTCCACCCGCGCCCACCGGCCATCCGGGCCGAGCGTCCAGGACAGCCGGTCGTCGGCCAGATTCGCCTCGAGCACCTCGGCCAGGCGCTCCCGGGCGTGGTGGTCGTCGACCTGCACGCAGACCTCGACCCGTCGGTCGAGGTTCCTCGGCATCATGTCAGCCGAGCCGATCAGGTAGCGCACGGGTCGCTCCTCGCCGTCACCGAAAGCGTAGATGCGGGAGTGCTCGAGGAATCGCCCGACGATGGACTTCACCCGGATGTGCTCGCTGAGGCCGGGCACCCCGGGGCGCAGGCAGCAGATCCCCCGGACGACGAGGTCGACCTCGACCCCGGCCTCGGACGCGGCGTACAGAGCCTCGATCACCTTGGGGTCGACCAGGCTGTTCATCTTCATCACGACCCGCCCCCTCGCGCCCCGGCGGGAGGCGTCGACCTCGTCGCCGATGAGCTCGATGATGCGGATCCGCAGGTCCGTCGGGGCCAGGATGATCCGCCGGTACCGGGTCTGCCGGCTGTAGCCCGTGAGCAGGTTGAAAAGGTCAGTGAGGTCGGCACCGAGGTCGGGGTCGCACGAGAGCAGGCCGAGGTCCTCGTAGATGCGGGCCGTGTTCGAGTTGTAGTTGCCGGTGCCGATGTGGACGTAACGGCGGATGCCGTCAGGCTCCTGGCGCACGACCAGCGCAGTCTTGGAGTGGGTCTTCAGCCCGACCAGCCCGTACACGACGTGCACGCCCGCCTCCTCCAGCGCCCGGGCCCAGGCCACGTTGGCCTGCTCGTCGAAGCGGGCCTTCAGCTCCACCAGGGCGGCGACCTGCTTGCCCCGCTCGGCCGCCCGGATCAGTGACTTCACGATGGGGCTGTCGGAGGACGTGCGGTACAGGGTCTGCTTGATGGCGAGCACGTGGGGGTCGGCGGCGGCCTGCTGGATGAACGCCTCCACCGTGGCCGTGAAGCTCTCGTAGGGGTGGTGCACGAGCACGTCGCGCTCGCGGATGACCTCGAAGATGTCGAGCGGCTCGTCGTCCGGCGGGATCAGGCGGCGGGGGGTGGCCGGATGGTGCGGAGGATCCTTCAGGTCGCTGCGCTCGAGGGCGTACAGCGCCCAGAGACCGGAGAGGTCGAGCGGGCCCGGGATGTCGTACAGGTCGTCAGGGTGCAGCTCGAGCTCGCGCACGAGCAGCTCGCGCACCTCGACGGTCATCGACGGCTCGACCTCGACCCGCACGGCCCGTCCGAACCGGCGCCGGCGCAGCTCGATCTCGACCAGCGCCAGGAGGTCGTCGGCCTCCTCGTCCTCGAGCGTGAGGTCGGCGTTGCGGGTGACCCGGAAGGCGTGGTGCTCGACCACCTCCATGCCGTGGAACAGCCGGTCGAGGTGGGCGGCGATCAGCTGCTCCAGCGGCACGAACGTCGACCGGGCCGCAGCACCGTCGGACTGGTTGTCCGCCACGGCGACGAAGCGGGGCAGCAGCGGCGGGACCTTGACCCGGGCGAAGCGCCGCTGCCCCGTGTGGGCGTCGGCCACGATGACCGCCAGGTTCAGCGACAGGTTGGAGATGTAGGGAAACGGGTGGCTGGGGTCGACGGCCAGCGGCGTGAGCACGGGGAAGATGCGGTCCTCGAACACCCGGTTCAGCTCGGCCCGCTGGGGGTCGCTGACCTGGTCGATCTGCACGACCTCGATCCCGTGGGTGGCCAGGCCCTTGGCCAGGTCGCCGTAGGCGGCCACGTTGCGCTCGACGAGGTCGACGACGGCGCTCCGCAGCTGCTCGAGCTGCTCCTTGGGGTTGCGCCCGTCCGGGCTGGGCACGCCGACGTCGGCCGCCACCTGGTCCTTGAGCCCGGCCACACGGACCTGGAAGAACTCGTCGAGGTTGTTGGCGAAGATGGCGAGGAACTTGGCCCGCTCGAGCAGCGGCGACTCGGGGTCCTCGGCCTGGGCCAGCACCCGGGCGTTGAAGTCGAGCCACGAAAGCTCCCGGTTGAGGTAGCGGTCCCCGCTGGGCCGCAGCGCCGCCTCCTGCTCGGCCCGGGGCACGTCGGCCGCCTCGGCCGCCAGCGGCGACAACCTCGTGTCGACCGTCAGCTCCTCGGTGTCGGTCACGCCCCGAGGCTAGGCCTTGGCTCCGGGCCGACTCTGCCCCTGTCCGGAGCCGGCGGGCTCGACCTTCAGGTAGTTCTCGGCGGCGGAAGCAACCTGATCATGTTCGGTCACGGCATCGACCTCCTCGGCGCCGAAGCCGGGGTGTGGTCACCTACAGCGCGGCGACGTTCACCCGACCGATCTTGCTGCCGTTCACCTCGACGAACCACATGTTGCCGTCCTGGCCGGCGACGATGGCCCCGGGACCGCTGGCGGCGGTCGGAACCCGCAGCTCCTTCAGCATCTGGCCCGTCGTGGGGTTGAGCCGTCCGATCTTGTTCGCGCTCTGCTCGGTGAACCAGATGGTGCCGTCGGGTCCCTCGGCCACGTTGACGGGCGAGCTCTTCTTGGTCGGGACCACGTACTCCGCCGTGACCATGCCGCTGAGGTTCATCCGTCCGATCTTGTTGCCCTGGACCTCGGTGAACCACAGGTTTCCCGCCGCGTCCCAGGTGAGCCCATGCGGCTCGCTGTTCAGCGTCGGGATCGGGAAGTGGTCGGCATGACCGGTGTCGTCGATGCGCCCGATCATGTGGCCATCCCGCTCGGTGAACCACATGGCGCCATCGGGCCCGAGACGGATGACGTCGGGCCCCCGGGCGGTCGTCGTGCCGAACGGGTACTCGGTCAGCACACCGAGCGGGCTGATGCGGCCGATCTTGTTGCCGGCGCGGTCGGTGAACCACATGCTCCCGTCGGTCCCGGCGGCGATCGTGTGCGGCTGGCCCGGGCTGACGAGCTGGATGGGGGTCATGTTGGGCACCCCGTCGGCGCCTACGCGCCCGATGGCGCTCGCCGCCTCCTCCGTGAACCACACGTCGGTGCTCCCAGCAGGTCCGGCGCTGACACCTGACGGCCTGGATCCAGGGTCCACGAGGAACTCGTCGATCGTCCCTGCCAGGCTGATGCGCCCGATCCTGTCCCCGGTCTGCTCCGCGAACCACAGGTTGCCATCGTTCCCGCGGGTGATCCCGACGGGTTGGCTCCTCGGCGTCGTCGTCGGGAACTCGGTGATCGATGCGGGCCGCGGGGGTGGAGCGGCCGCAGCACCGTGCGAAGCCACGGCGAGCAGAACGAAAGCCGCCGAGGAGATCGATCCGACACGCAAGAGCCTGCATCCGGCCATTCCGCCACCTTCGCCCGAGTGATCGCCGTTTTTAGCGATGGACCGCGAGCCTATGGCCGGCCGGCGGCGATGTCTACAGCCCTGTCTCAGAACTGGCCGCACGGATCGGCCGCGTCACTCTCGAAGACGGGGCAGGCGATCTACTCCTGCGGGACCCCGAGGTCCCACTCGAGGTACAGGGCCTCGCGCTCAGCGTCCTTCACGACCCGCTCGCGGTTGCGGCGGAACTGGGGATCATGGGGCGGGAGCAGCAGGAGCCGGGCGTTGACCCGCTGGCGGAACTCGTCGATCGCCTTGCGGTCGCCGTTGATGCCCTGCACGTCCCAGTGGGGGGCCACCGGTCCCAGGTACACGATGCGCACCTGGCCGCGGGGCGCCTGGTTCTCCTGGGACATGGACACGGGGATCGACCCTACCAAGGCCGGTCCCTACCGCTGGCCGAGCTCGGCCTCGACCGACTGCTGCTTGCCGTCGCGGAAGAGGTCGACCTTCACCTTGTCACCGGGCTTCTTGGTCCGGATGATCCGCCCGATGTCGGCCACGCTCGCCACGCTCTCGCCGCCGAGTGCGACGATCACGTCGTTGGCCAGCAAGCCGGCCTTGTCGGCAGCCGAGCCCGAGGTGATGCTCTGCACGATGGCGCCCCGGTCGACGCCGAGGTTCAGCCGGTCGGCGATCTCCTGGTTGACGGTGACGGTCCCAACCCCGAGGAAGGCCCCCGAGGTGCGGATCGGGCCGCCGTTGGCCTTCCGCAGCTCCTCGATGATCGGCTTGGCCGTGTTCGAGGCGATGGCGAAGCCGATCCCCTCGGCGCCACCCCCGCTCGAGGACCCGCGCAGCACGGCGGTGTTGATGCCGATCACCTCGGCTTTGGCGTTGACCAGCGGGCCGCCCGAGTTGCCCGGGTTGATGGCGGCGTCGGTCTGCAACAGGCCGTCGAGCTGTTCGAGGGTGCGGCCCTTGGCGCTGATGATCCCGGTGGTGACCGTCGGCCCGCCCGGCAGGGCCAGGGCGTTGCCGATGGCGACGACGTCGTCGCCGACCTCGACCGCCTCGCTGTCACCGAGCGTGGCCACGGGCAGGCCGGAGGCTCTGTCGAT
>JBKJUI010000100.1:0-4401 GCA_046590775.1 Acidimicrobiales bacterium | reverse complement strand
GCCCGGCGGTGTCCCGGCCGGCGCCACCGCCGTCGAGGTCCTGGCCGCGCGCGGGCTGGACCTGTCGGGCCACGTCAGCCAGACCGCCAGCCGAGTCCTCCTGGCTGACGCCGACCTCGTGCTCGGGATGGCCCGGGAGCACGTGCGCGACGCCGTGCTGCTGCACCCCGACGTGCGGGCCCGGGCCTTTGCATTGAAGGACCTGGTCCGCCGGGCCGAGAAGGTCGGCCGCCGCGCTGCCGGCGACCCCCTCGGCGGCTGGCTGGCCGAGGTCGGCCGGGGCCGCACGACCTCCGACCTGCTCGGCGCCTCCGAGTCCGACGACGTCGCCGACCCCATCGGGCGGTCGGCCGAGCGCTACCGGGCGTGCGCCAACGAGCTCGACGACCTGCTCGGCCGCCTCTCCGACCTCGCCTTTCCCACCGTGCCCCCCGTTCCCACCCGGTGAGCCTCGACGAGGAGGCCAGGCGCGGGCTGCTCGCCGCCAAGGCGCTCGGCATCGCCCGGTCCCTCGGGATGGTCCCGGCCGGGAAGCCGCAGCCCCTCCTGGGCGGGGCGGCAACCGTGCTCGAGGACGGCTCGGGGCTCGTGCTGGTGCAGCGCGAGCCCGAGCGGGCGGTCGGGGCCGCGCTGGCCTGGTCCCTCCGGCACGGCGTCACGTCCACCACCTGCGTGATCGACGTCGGCGTGGACGGACGACCCCAGCGCGCCGCAGCCGAGGTGGCGGCGGCCAAGGCCGCGGCCATGGCATCGCCGCCGGCGGTGATGGTCGTCGTCGGGTCCACGGTGGAGTCCGTCGGGGCCGCCGCCCTGCCTGCGCCGGGGCCGTACCAGCCGGCTTCGGCTGCAGCCTCCCGCCTCGAGGACGCCGCCGCCGCCCAGGCGGACGTGGTCGTGCACGAGGACGGGGCGATGACCTTCGAGGTGCTCGGCCTCGAGGTGGCCAGGGTGGCCGTCGACGGGACCATGGCCGTGGGGGCCGGCAGGCACGATCGGGAGGCCACCAGCGAGCTCTACGGCGACCAGCCTCCCCGTGAGGCGTTGGTCCGGGCGGCCGAGGTGGTGCGCCAGCGGCGGCGACCTGACGCGCCGCCGGGACCGGCCACGATGCTCCAGCGGGAGCGCTGGCTGCGGCACGCCCTGGTCGCCGCCCCCGCCCTGCTGGACCAGGCCGGGCAGGCAGGCCCGACGGGCCCCCTGGTGCCGGTGGCCGACCCACGACCGCCGGTCGACCTGCGCCGGCCCCGCCCGGCGGGCGCCGCCGCCGGAGGCGGCCGGGTGCTGGTGGTGTGCTCGGCGGGCGTCGACCTCGACCTGGTGCCCACTGCGGCGTGGCTGCGGTCCTGGGCCACCCCCGCCGCCGATGGGGTGGTGCTGGCGGTCCCGAGCGGGGACGACCAGCCCATCCTCCGGGACATGGCGCAGCTGCTCCCGGTCCCGGCCACCGTGGTCGCCCTCAGCCCTCCGTGGGAGGATGCCGGTCGGTGATGGACGAGGCGCTGACGGCGCTCGTGGACGAGTACGAGCAGTCCCAGGCCCGCATGGGCGACCCCGCGGTCCTCGCCGACCAGCGCGTCCTGCGGCAGGTGGGTCGCCGGGTGAAGGAGCTGGAGCCGGTCGTCACCGTGGCCCAGCGCCTCCTCGCCGCCCGCGCCGACCGCGCCGCAGCGCACGAGCTGCTGGTCGGCGCCGAGGGCGAGGACCAGACCTCGGTGGTGGCCGAGCTCGAGGACATCGAGGCGCTGATCCTCACCCTCGAGGAGGAGATGAAGGTCCTCCTCCTGCCGCGCGACCCCAACGAGGACCGCAACGTGCTGATCGAGATCCGCGGCGCAGAGGGCGGTGAGGAGGCGAACCTGTGGGCCCGCGACCTCTACGAGATGTACACCCGCTTCGCCGACCGCCGGAGCTGGAAGCAGGAGGTGCTGTCGCTCTCCGAGTCGGACATGGGGGGCATCGGCGAGGTCACCTTCAAGCTCTCCGGCGACGGCGTGTGGGCGCGGATGAAGCACGAGGCCGGCCCCCACCGGGTGCAGCGGGTGCCGGCTACGGAGAGCCAGGGACGGATCCACACCAGCTCGGCCACGGTCACGGCGATGCCTGAGGCCGATGAGGTCGACGTCGAGATCGCCGAGAAGGACCTGAACATCGACGTCTACCGCTCCTCCGGACCGGGCGGCCAGAGCGTGAACACCACCGACTCGGCGGTGCGGATCACCCACCTGCCCACCGGCCTCGTCGTGCAGAGCCAGGACCAGAAGAGCCAGCTGCAGAACAAGGCCAAGGCCATGCTCGTGCTGCGCAGCCGGCTGCTCAAGCTGCAGCAGGAGGAGCGCGAGGCGGAGTCGTCGGCCACGCGCCGGTCGCAGGTGGGCGGCGGCGGGCGGGGCGAGAAGATCCGCACCTACAACTACAAGGAGAACCGGGTCACCGACCACCGCATCGGCCTCACCACCTACTCGCTGAACAAGGTGCTCGAGGGCTACCTCGATGAGATCAGCGACGCCCTGGTGGCCGACGAGCGGGCCCGGCTCCTCGGCGCCGCCGGGGCCTGAGACGCTGGTGGCCACCTGGCGCGAGCTCGAGGGCCAGGCGCGCCGGCGGCTGGGCGACGAGCAGGAGGCCCGCTGGCTGGTCCAGCAGGCCGCCGGCCGCACCGGGGCCGAGTGGTTGGCCGAGCTCGACGAGAAGGCGCCGGACCGGTGCCTGCCCATCGTGGAGCAGATGCTGGACCGGCGGGTGGCTGGGGAGCCGCTGCAGTACGTCCTCGGCGCCTGGGGCTTCCGCCGGCTCGACCTGTCGATCGACCACCGTGTGCTGATCCCGCGACCGGAGACCGAGCAGGTGGTCGAGCACGCCATCGCCGAGCTCACCCGCCTACGCCTGCGCACCGGGAAGCCGCCACGGGTCGTCGACCTCGGCACGGGCTCGGGAGCCATCGCCCTGTCGATCGCCGTCGAGGTGGCGGGTGCCGAGGTCTGGGCCACCGACGCCTCCGAGGCGGCGCTGACGGTGGCTCGCGCCAACCTGGCCGGGATCGGCGGCATGGCCGCCACCCGGGTGCGCATCGTCTCCGGGAGCTGGTACGAGGCCCTGCCCCCCGAGCTCGCCGGCCGGGTGGACATGGTCGTGTCCAACCCGCCCTACCTGGCCCAGTCGGAGCTGGCCGACCTCGACCCTGCGGTGGCCCGGTGGGAGCCGACCGGGGCCCTCGTGGCCGGTCCGACTGGGACCGAGGCCATCACCGAGGTCATCGCAGGCGCCCGCCGATGGCTGCGCGATCCTGGCGCGGTCGTCGTCGAGCTGGCCCCGCCCCAGGCCGAGGTGGCCGTGGCCCAGGCCCTCGATGCCGGGTTCGCCCGGGCCGTCGTCCTGCCCGACCTCGCCGGCCGACCGAGGGCCCTGGTAGCCAGCCGAGGGTGAGCTGTCGCCCGCTGGCCTCCGGGGTCCCCGACCGCCGCCGTCGAACGTGGTGGACTGCGCTGCGATGCAGGCTCTCCTGGCGGCCAGCTCGGCCGAGCTCGGGCTGCTGGGTCGGATCGCCGCCGCCTTCGCCCTGTCCTTCGCCCTCGGCTTCGAGCGCGAGCTGCGTGGGGCTCCGGCGGGGGACCGCACCTACGCCCTGGTCGGCACCGCGGCCGCCGCCGTCACCGCCGTCACCTTCGAGACGAGCCCGCAGGCCATCGCCGGGGTGCTGACCGGGATCGGCTTCATCGGCGCCGGCATGGTCTTCCGGGGCGAGGGCGGGATGCTGACCGGCATCACCTCGGCCGCCACGCTCCTCGGGGTGGTGGCCATCGGCGTCGTGGCCGGCGCCGGGCACCTCGGGCTCGCCGCCGCCGTGGCTGCGCTGATCATGGTCGACCTGGAGATCCGCTACGTGCCGGTCCTCCGCGTCCTCGACGGCCGCCGCTACACCAGCCGGATGAAGGCCGACGAGGGCATGCCCGGTGAACCACCTCCCGGAGGTCGCACCCCGTTTGGCTGACCACCCCCCTCGAGAGTGCCCGATTCAGGGTCGGCGGGGGACCAGAAATGGGCACTCGCGACGGAGGGGCAGCGCTAGCATTTCGGACCAGTGGGCGAGATCATGAGCCCACACTTCGTGGGCAGGGCGAAAGAGCTGGGTCAGCTTCGTGACGCTCTGGCGGCGGCCGCCGACGGGCGTGCCGGCGCCGTCGTCGTCGGCGGCGAGGGCGGCGTCGGCAAGACGCGCCTGATCGGCGAGCTCCTCGAGCACGCCCGGATCCAGGGGGCACTGGTCCTCACCGGTGGCTGCATCCAGTGCCGGGACGGAGGCCCGCCCTACTGGCCGTTCATCGAGGCCCTCCGCCGCTTCTTCACCGAGGACGACGCCGACCCGCGCCTGGCGCCGGCCCTGGTGGCCGCCTCGGTCGAGCC